>CAZDQD010000057.1:0-31139 GCA_964507425.1 uncultured Vicinamibacteraceae bacterium | reverse complement strand
GTTAACCAGCTACGTGATCCAGCCATTTACGAAGAGGATGGCAGAGTCTACCTGCTGTATTCCGTTGCCGGCGAGCGCGGCATTGGACTCGCGGAAGTCCACATTGATACGCCCTAAAACATGGCTACTGGATTAGCTGGACTTCCGGTTCCTCGCGCCACGTTGAGCGGCAGCAGCATGAACATGAATTCGTAGCGGTTCTCCTCCATACAAGCTGTCGCAATCGGTTCGAGTAGTGCGTTGTCGAGCAGTGCGACGCCAAAGTTGAAGAGCACGCCATGTACTGGCCAAGGGAGACCACTACTCCCTCTGGCATCCATGAGATCCCAACCGAGAAGCGCGACATCATGGTCACGAATGAACTCCGCACAACTTGGATGGAGACCAGCCCCAGGTTCGGCATTGTTGTCACGATGTGCGGTCCAGCCACTGTGAATAAGCAGGGCGTCACCAGGTTCAATGGTTACACCTTGTGCACGGGCAATGTCTTCGAGTTCGGCTGCCTCCACAGGACGGTCGGCAGTGACATGTGGTGTATTACGATGGCGGGGAACATCAAGTAGCACGCCTTTCGTGATGATGCCCTCCTTCCAGTGCGTGATATCGCCGAAATGCGCGCCCTGGGTAGTGATCGCATCCTCATGGTCACGTCCTTGCCACATTCCATCGCCGTCCCAGATGTGGCATAGCGCGTCAATGTGCGTCACGGTGTTTCCATGGTAGATGAAGCCGAGGTAATCCATCACGTAACCGCCACCGTTACCTAACGTGCTTTTCGTCATGAAGTGTTGTGGTGGTTCAAAGGTACGACTAAGGGAGACGGTTCGGCCCGTGCGGACAAGGCGGGCGGCCGCGGCCCGTTTGTCTTCTGTGATGAGGTTGATCGCGCCGACTTGGTCATCAGAGCCCCACCGTTCCCAGTTCCGACGATTCCGGTACATTGCCGCGTAATTTGCATCATCGCTTGTTTGCCCGGTTGAAACGGCGACGGCTTTTGAGCGCGCTGCATGACGAGCGAGTAGCTCTGGTGGGGAAAATGTATTTGTTGGTTCTGCTGCGTTTGTCTGGTGCAATTCACCAGTGCTGGAAAATGCTGCAGTTGGACGTGTCGCCAGCGTGCTGCCCATCGCAGCTGCATGCATTAAGAACCGTCGTCGAGAAGAAGCCATGGTTGTCTCCTTTAATATGGGTCAGCCTTTCAGTATCGAAAAGGCTGGCCCGTAGTAAATCTTGGTGCTATTAGTTTTGAAGCACGAGCGCAATCAAGGTGGGGACGTCACCGCCGACCGTTAACGCTATGTACTGCTCTCCGTTATGCATATAGGTCATTGGGGTTCCGATCGCGCCCGCCGGAAGATCGATAGAACCGACAATGTCGCCGCTTAGTTTGTTGCGAGCAATCAACCGGGGGCCGCCGTCCGAGCCGCCAGCGGTTAGCGCGCTGACCATGAGGGTTTTTGTCACCACCGCTCCGCCCCGTCCATCGCCACCGAGCGGTGGGAGGTCGAGGTCGCGCAGCATTGGGTGGTTACGATAGCGATTGCCGTCACCATTCGGTTGCATCCACGCATGTTCGCCGACATTGAGGTCGATCGCAGTCATTCGTGAATACGGTGGTTTGAAAAGTGGTAGGCCTCGAGGCATCACGGGTTGCGTACCACTACCGAATTCACTCTGGGTGAAGCGAAGATTTCCACCCTCTTCAGGATCAGGTGTGTAGTACTTCAGCACTGAAAAACTGTTTGAGGATGGCACGTACAGGAACCCGGTTTCTGGATCAACGGCTGAACCGCTCCATGTTGCGGCACCGCCTATTTGTGGGCGCTGGATCGTTCCCTGCAGGCCGCCGTCGACACTAAGCATGGGCGGGGTAAACAACGGGCCGAGTCTAAAGTTCTGCACTGCCTCTACCGCCAGTGCGCGGATTTCAGGGGTGAAATCGACAAGGTCATCGATCTCGACTCCTTGGTAGTCGAATGGAGGTGGTTTCGTAGGAAACGGTTGCGTAGGCGACAAGACTTCGCCCTCTAAGTCAGTGTCTGTTTCAACGGTGCGCTCTTCAATTGGCCAGACGGGTTCGCCGGTTATTCGGTCAAAAACGTAGGTAAACCCTTGCTTGCTTACTTGTGCGATGGCCTTGATAGGGCGTCCGTCCACGGTGATGTCCACCAAGCTAGGTGCTGCAGGAAAATCGTAGTCCCACACACCGTGGTGCACGGCCTGAAAGTGCCACATTCGTTGCCCCGTTTCGCCGTCGACTGCTACAAGGCTTTCAGCAAAAAGGTTGTCGCCGAGACGGTGCCCACCGTAATAGTCGCTCGTGGGTGTGCCCGTCGGGAGGAAGACATAACCTGTTTCATCATCAGCGGCCATCGGTGGCCAGACGTTCACGTTGCCTGAATAACGCCATGATTCGTTCAACCATGTGTCCGCGCCGAAATCGTCGGCCTGTGGCACCGTCCGAAAAATCCATTTTGTATTGCCGGTACGAGCGTCAACGCCTTTGAGCCATCCCGGTGGTGCCTCTTTCCGGACAACAAAGTCTGAGATGATGGTTGGCGTAACAACGGTATCGCCAATGACAACAGGCGGAGATTTGACTCCCAATAGATTTCGGCCTTGGTAGTTGGTGTCACCGCGCGCGGCTCGCGGAATACCAGCAGATAGGTCGACGCGACCGTTGTTGCCGAATGCTTGAACGGGTTGTCCTGTCTCGGCATCAACGGCGTGCAGGTATCCTTCACTGGTTCCCCAAAAAATTCGTGCGTCGTCCCCGTCATTCCAATAAGCGATGCCGCGTGAGCCGTATCCGTGCACTGGCTCGCCACCTTCATAGACCCTCGGGTCGTACACCCAGAGGGTCTCTCCAGTACCCGCGTCGATTGCGGCTACTTGGTACATCGCCGTTGACAAAAAGAGTACACCGTTGACCATCAAAGGCGTGGCCTGGAGTCCTCTGATCGATCGCCCCGGAGTAGGCGGGCTGTCCAACGGAATGGTTGCGTCGACTGACTCCCAGCGCCAGGCAATACGTAAGTGTTCAAAGTTGTTTTCGTTGATCTGATCCAGAGGGGAGTATTTCGTCCCTCCATTGTCACCGCCGTAGTGGCGCCATTCACCACCGGTGGCACCGTATTGTGCATATGCGTCCTGAGACGCGAACGGCACAACGACCAAGTATGCAAGGAGTACTGCACAAAGGGTGCGAGACATACCTACCTCCAAGCTTCACCATAACGTTATGGGATAGCCACGCCAACTGTTACACGTCATGGGGTGGAGGACAATCAAGAAATTGTGTGAGGCTATGTTGCCTACTGAATACCGGGAGCATCGACGCGCGGTGTTGGTTGGCTGGTGCTGGTGTCGTTTCCGGGTTTGGCGTCAGTCAGACACTGATCAATCTGGTAGCGCAAACGCCAACAACTCAGGTACTGTGCCACCGACAGTAATCGCAATGTACTGCTTTCCATCGTGCATGTATGTCATTGGAGTGCCGATGGAGCCAGCGGGGAGGTCGATGGAACCTACGATCTCGCCGCTCTGTTTGTTACGTGCTACAAGCCGAGGTCCATCCTCATTACTCACACCACCGGCTGTGAGAGCACTTACTAAAAGTGTCTTCGTCAGAACGGGTCCATTTCTGGCGCCATCGCCTCCAACCGGCTGCAAATCGAGGTCTCTCAGTCGCGGATGGTTCCGAAAGCGGTTTCCGTCTCCACTGGGTTGCATCCACGTGTGGTCGCCGGTGTTGAGATCGATTGCAGTGATACGTGAGTAAGGGGGTTTGAATAACGGGAGGCCTTGTGGCATGAGATTCGGCGTATCGAATCCACCTTGGGTGTATCGGAGATTCGCTCCTTCTTCGTCCGGTGTGATGTACCGGAGAATTGAGTACGCATTGTTTGACGGAACGTAGAGGATGCCGGTTTCAGGATCGACCGCGGACCCCATCCAGTTGGCACCGCCAGCCAGCGCCGGCCGCTGGATCGTCCCTTGAATGCCGTTTTCGACAGCGACCATGGGTGGCGAAAAGAGTCCGCCGAGTCGATGATTGTTAACGGCCTCGATGGCCATTTCTCGGAGCTCGGGTGTGAAGTCGACGAGGTCTTCGATAGAAGAGCCTTGATATTCGAAGGGGAGTGGTTTCGTCGGAAACGGTTGCGTATCAGAAAGTACTTCGCCTTCGAGATTTGTGTCGGTGGCCACCGGACGTTCTTCGATTGGCCAGACCGGTT
Organism: uncultured Vicinamibacteraceae bacterium; assembly: GCA_964507425.1. Taxonomy (GTDB): domain Bacteria; phylum Acidobacteriota; class Vicinamibacteria; order Vicinamibacterales; family UBA8438; genus DTWD01. The sequence goes on along the minus strand of CAZDQD010000057.1, from coordinate 26,901 downwards.
CACCGGTCACTCGGTCAAAAACGTAGGTAAACCCCTGCTTGCTTACTTGCGCAATGGCCTTGATCGTGCGTCCGTCAACGGTAACATCGACAAGGTTTGGGTGGGTGGGAAAGTCGTAGTCCCAGACACCGTGGTGCACGGCCTGGAAATACCAGATACGTTCGCCCGTTTCGATGTCAAGTGCGACGAGACTTTCAGCAAAAAGATTGTCGCCGAGCCGATGTCCTCCGTAGTAGTCGTTGGTTGGCGTTCCCGTCGGGAGGTAGATATAGCCGAGCTCTTCATCGACGGCGAACGCCGACCAAACATTAGTTCCGCCGGTGTACCGCCAGGATTCGTTTTGCCACGTATCCGCTCCGAAGTCGTCGGCTTGCGGCACAGTCCGAAACGTCCATTTTGTTTCGCCGGTTCGGACATCGATGCCTTTCACCCACCCGGGCGGTTGTTCCTGGGTGATAGGTTGGTCGGATATTGAAAACGGCGTCACGACGATGTCGCGCGCCACGATCGGCGCCGACGTCACACTCATCCAAGGGCGTCCTTGGTTGTCTGTTGTCCCACGGCCACCCCGCGGGATGTCTGTCGTCAGGTCGACGCGGCCGTTGGTGCCGAACTCGACAACGGGTTCTCCGGTCGTAGCGTCAACGGCGAGTAGATACCCGGCGTCCGTGCCATACAAAATCCTGTGGTTATCCTGGTCGTCCGACCAATATGCCAATCCACGTGTCAAATAGTTGTTCGTATTGGTGGCGTGTTGCGAATCTCGAATTGCTTGCGGATTGTGAATCCATTTTGTCGAACCGGTAGCGGCATCCAGTGCCACGGCAAGACGCAGTGGTGTCACGATGTACACGGTGTCGCCAACCATCAGCGGGGTGGCACGTAGATTGATAATGCTGAGGTCGGGACGGATGGTCCGCAAGGCGTCGAGGTCGAGGTCGCCGTCAGCCGATTGCCAGCGCCATGCGATTCTAAGATCATTGAAATTTGATGCATCGATTTGATCCAGTCCCGAGTATTTGGTTCCACCAAGATCGCCGGCGTATGTTGGCCATTCCCCGTTAGGTGCGCCTTGTTGCGCAACAGCGGGTGTCGCGAGAGTAAGAACGGTATAAAAAATTAAAAGAGTAAGCGGATTGGATTGATAGATCACAGAAGTCCTCGCGGGGTTATCGCCTGTCTGACGAATGCAAAGAGCGGTAGCAAAGGGAGACCTGAAGTAGCGAAGACGCTATTACTGGCCGTTGTTGCTCGCACGGTTGTCATCGCTTTTGGAACTGTCTACGGCACCGAGATTCCGTAGTGCTTCTGCTGAATTGCCGCTCGGATAGACCGTGATGTCAGGACGTGCGATCCGTCTTTCCTCGGCGCGTGCAGCTAAAGCGAGCGGTGTCTGACCGGAGTCATTTTTCAGGTCAAGATCGGCACCTTGTTCGGCCAGGAACCGGACGACCGTTTCGTAATTGCGCTGGGCAGCTGCGTGCATTGCTGAGTTCCCATTGTGATCGATGCTGTTCACGTCCGACCCGTGCTTAATTGCCACTGTTGCGGCGTCAAGCGCCTGACGCTCTTCTCCATCGACATCGCGTTCAACGCTGCTTAGGTTGCTTCGTCCACGGTCGTACCGACCTTGTACGGCGGCGTGAAGGGCGGTCTGGAACCCACCAACGATATGCGGGGGGCCCACCCCGCCGGCACGGTCAAAAACATCGCTCCATTGTTCGAGTGTCGTGAGCGAGGCGTCAGCACCGCCTTCGACCAACAGTTCCATAATTTCTGGTTCTTGGTAATAGGCAGCAAGCCAATATGGCGTTGCACTAATTAACTGTGGTCGGAGATACCAATCCCGACTAGCCCGTCGTACCGGAGTTCCTGATGTGTACCGTGTGTTTGGTTCGGCGCCAGCGTCCAAAAGCGCGCTGACAAGTGTTCGGTCACCGCGAAGTACCGCTACGTGCAGTGGCGCATAGCCCGCGTCAATGGCGTTGGGATCGGCCCCCTCGTCTAGTGCAAATTGCGCGAACGCGGTGTGGCCACTGTGCGCCGCAACGACAAGTGGACTGGCGCCGGTTGGCGCTGGACTGTCAATCTCAGCACCAGCTTCCATGAGAAGGCGTCCGGATTTAACGTTCCCACTGCGGGCTGCAAAGAGTAGCGCGGTGTAGCCGCCGCGGTTCCAGACGAATCCTTGATCGTACTGGGACGCGTTCGTGCTGTCGTTGTGCATCAAGCGCGGTCGTGTCTTTGAGCGTGCCGTCACATCGGCGCCATGTTCAAGGAGGAGGGCAACGGTTTCATTGTGTCCTTGCGCGACCGCCCACATCAGTGCGGTTTGTTCTCGTCGCTGTTCCGCAACGTTCACGCTTGCGCCATGATTAATAAGCACCCGGACCGCATTTGTGTTGCCTGTGCGTGAGGCGGTCATTAGCGGGGTTTCTCCCACGGGCAGTGCAACGTTTGGATTGGCGCCACGCTCGAGGAGTTGTGTAACCATCACTACGCTTCCATTGTCGGCGGCAAGCCATAGCGGCGTGGCTCCAAGCTCGTTTGTTGCGTTTACGTCAGCGCCCGCCTCAAGGAGAATGGTTGCAAGTTCAGCATCATCTCGGTATGAGGCCCAATGTAAGGCAGTGGCGCCGTCAGGCTGCGCTTGGTTAACGTCGATGCCGTCGGCGATGAGTACTTGGACAGTGCCGATATCCTGTGCTCGGGCCGCGTTGACGAGTGACGTATCGTCCGCATTCGCATTCAAAAAGGTGTTGCTTAGAGGAAGCGCCATTAACAAGCTGGCTAGCGCGACGCCAGCGCAGAAACAGTTGTGTTTTATGCCCATTCTTGTTGCCTCCTAATACTTGGATAGCGCCGAGTACAAATGGGCAACCAAGCTCGCACCTAGGCTCATGCTATCGCAGTGGGCTCGCTGTTGACAACGGATATGGGAGCCGTCCAAACTAGCCTGTCTTGAAGTGTCGAATGGGTTCGTTAGTTCGGTTGGCGCTGCCTGTGGGTTGGAGGCTGTTCGCGAGGTGTGTCACTACTGTGGGTGCACTTGGTTTAGCGTGGATTCCATACGAGGTTCAGGCTCAGGCGCCTGCAGAAGCGGTATCTTCACAGCGAGCTCTGGTCAACGAATATTGCGTTGGATGCCACAATGAGCGTGTGGTGAGTGGTCAAGGTTCCGGCATGATGGCGGAGCAGTTGCAGCTGGTTGGCTTGGCACTCGATGTCGCCGATATCGATAACGTTGCAGAGGATCCTGAGCTCTGGGAGAAGGTAGTTCGCAAACTTCGTGTTGGCGCGATGCCCCCACAACCTCGACGACGCCCCGACAAAGAGACCTATGATGAGTTTCGTCGCTGGCTTGAGGCCGAGCTTGATTCTGTTGCTGAGGCCAACCCGCATCCCGGTCGAACGCAGGCCTTTCACCGTTTGAATCAGGCGGAGTACCGGAATGTGATTCGGGACCTACTGGACCTCGAGGTGGAGGTGTCGACGTTGATACCGCCTGATGCGCCGGACCGGAACGGCTTTGACAATATGGCAACGTCGCTATCGTTATCGCCAGCGTTGTTTGAACGATACGTATCGGCTGCGAAGAAAGTAGGTCGTCTCGCGATTGGTGAGGCCCCGCCCGGTGGGGCTGTTATTGAGACGTACGAAATACCTCTCAACATGATTCAAACCGATCAGCAGAGTGAAGACTTACCGTTTGGCTCGCGTGGCGGTGCGTCGATTCAGCATTACTTTCCGGTCGATGGTGAGTATCGAATCAAGCTGCGGTTACAGACGAACTACGTTGGCTATGTTCGTGGTATTGACGAGGCTCACGATCTCGAAATTCGACTTGACGGTAGGAGGATCCAACAATTTACATTCGGCGGTGAAGCTCCCGGCGTGCCAGCGCCAATCAGTTTTTCTGGCAATATCCGAGGTACGGATGACTGGGAAGACTACATGCTTCATGCTGACGACCCGCTTGAGATAACGCTCTCGGTTCCCGCCGGCTCCCACACGATCGGCGTTACGTTTCCTCGACAGACGTGGGAGGATGATGGCGTCTTACAGCCGCGGCAGACCGCGTTTGCGCTGGCTATCAATGAGATGCCGGATACCAATCCACGCCTGGATAGTGTGCAGGTCACGGGGCCTCTCAGCGTTACGGGTTCAGGTGATACTCCGACGCGTCGCCGAATCTTTACGTGTACGCCGGCGACAACTGTTGAGGAGCAACCCTGCGCGCGTGAAATTTTGGGAACGCTCGCCCGTCGGGCGTATCGGCGTCCAGTGAACGATGCAGACGTCAATACATTGATGGAGTTTTTTCAGGCTGGGCGTACAGAGGGTAGTTTTGATAAAGGGATTCAGTTCGCACTGGAACGCCTACTAGCCGATCCAGATTTTCTCTATCGTGTGGAGCGCGATCCGGTGGATTTGCCGGCTGCCAGTGACTACGAAATTACCGATATCGAATTGGCTTCTCGCCTTTCGTTTTTTCTCTGGAGCAGCATTCCTGACGATGAGTTGTTAGCAGTTGCGGAGCGAGGAGCGCTGAGCGAGCCTGATGTGCTTGACGCCCAGGTTCGTCGGATGTTGGCAGATTCCCGTTCGCAAGCGATGGTCGACAATTTTGTTGGTCAATGGCTGTACCTGCGGAACATGCGTGGTGTCTATCCAGACCCCAACATTTTTCCTCAGTTTGACGAGAACTTGCGGGAGGCGTTTCGACGGGAGACGGAGTTATTTGTTGGCAACCAGTTGCGCGAGGATGTCAGTCTTTTGGAGTTGTTGTCGGCTGACTATACCTACGTGAATCAGCGGTTAGCCGAGCATTATGGGATTCCTAACGTCTACGGAAGTCGGTTTCGACGCGTGTCGGTTGATGGTCTTGAGCGTGGTGGTTTGCTTGGACATGGCAGTGTGATGACGGTTACCTCCTATCCCAACCGCACGTCGCCAGTTCTACGTGGCAAGTGGGTTCTCGAGAATTTGCTTGGGGCACCACCGCCAGAGCCCCCGCCAAACATTCCGGCCCTTGAGGAAGAGCGGGACGGCGAGCCATTGTCACTGCGACAAGCGATGGCGCAACATCGGGAAAATCCGGCTTGTTCCGTTTGTCACGCCCCCATGGACCCGATCGGGTTTTCTCTGCAGAACTACGACGCCATTGGCAGTTGGCGGGATTTGAATGAAGGGGGTAGTCCCGTGGATGCGTCGGGTATTTTGCCCGATGGTGTGGGATTTAATGGTCGTGCGGGACTACGCGACATGTTGATGGACCGACCAGACGATTTCGTGGGCACTGTAGCCGAAAAACTACTTATGTATGCCCTTGGGCGGGATACGGAGTATTACGATACGCCGGTTGTTCGGAAAATCGTGCGCGATTCTGCTGGTAACGGCTATCGTTGGTCGTCTATTATCCTTGGTATCGTTAAAAGCAGGCCGTTTTATATGCGGAGGTCAGACTCATGATCGTTGCAAAAAAATCAATCCCTCGCCGTACCGTGTTGCGTGGGCTGGGCGCCGCGGTAGCGTTGCCGTTCTTGGACAGTATGGTGCCGGCTTTTGCGGCCATCCGAAACAGTGCGGCTAACCCCGTGCGGCGGTTTGGGGTGGTCTACGTACCGAACGGTATGGCGATGAAGCATTTCACACCAGAAGCTGAGGGTGTGGGATTTGAAACGACGCGCCTTTTGAAACCGATTGAGGCATTTAAGGACCAGATGCACGTTCTCACCGGCCTGAATGGTGTGCCGAGTAACGCAGGGGTCCACGCTAGTGCGGCCACGAGGTTTCTGACAGGTGTGACGCCTGCGCGTACCGAGTCGGATTTGCAAGCAGGGGTGTCCATCGACCAACTGATTGCACGAAAATTTGAACAGCATACCCAGCTCTCCTCGCTTGAGTTAGCGCTTGATAGTCGTGACGTGTCTGGTTCCTGTGACGTGGGGTTTAGTTGCGCCTACACCAGCACTATTGCGTGGCGTAGTGAAACAACACCACTGAGTGGCGAGAATAATCCGCGAGCAGTGTTTGAACGACTTTTTGGGGACGCCGGTTCTACTGATTCGGCGGCGCGTTTGGCTCGTAACAAGAAGGACCAAAGCATCTTGGATTCCGTCAGTGACAAGATTGACACGTTACAACGTGGCCTTGGCCCGAACGATCGTGTGCGGGTCATCGAGTACCTCGATGCCGTGCGTGACATTGAACGGCGTATCCAGAGGGCCGAAGAACAAAGTGACCGTGAACTTCCCGAGGTCGACCAGCCGGCTGGTGTACCCGCGACCTACGAGGAGCATGCCAAACTGATGTTTGATTTGATGCTACTTGCGTACCAGACTGATTTGACGAGGGTGAGTACTTACATGTTGGCTCGCGAAATTAGTGGGCGGACGTACCCGGAAATTGGTGTGGCTGATTCACACCATCCGACCTCTCACCATCGCAATGACCCAACGCTGTACGAAAAGATTGCTAAGATCAATGAGTACCATCTCAGTCTCTTCAATTACTTCTTGGAGAAGGCGCGCGCAACGCCTGACGGGGATGGCAACCTACTTGATCACATGATGTTGATGTACGGGGCCGGAATGTCAGACAGTAATTTACATAACAACAAGGGATTGCCTGTCGTCCTCGTTGGTGGAGCCTCAGGGCACTTGAAACCAGGCGGTCGCCACATTCGTTATGCGGAGGAGACACCGATGGCGAACCTGTTGTTGACTATTGCTGACAAGATGGGCGTTCCGGTTGATAAGTTAAGCAACAGCACCGGAAAGCTTGATTTATTAACTGTCAGTTAGTCAGTAGTTTTGCCTGATTATTAGGGACAAGGCCCGGCCGTCGTGCCGGGCCTTTTTTTGTTTTCGATTTGGTTTGTAATCGGAAAATGCCTGTGTGGAATAGGTCCAATAGTCCTTCCAGAGTGTTTTCTGATGATGTCCGACACGCAAAATGGCGATTGCGTTTCTCGGGGCTTGTCGTTCGACCGTTAAGCGAGTAGCCTAGGCACCTACTCCGGAGGGACTGATGGCCGAGGTTTCGATTACCGTTAACGGAAAAACGCGTACCGCGGACGTTGAACCGCGCATGTTGCTCGTGCATTTTCTACGTGAGCAACTTCACCTGACAGGTACTCATGTGGGCTGCGATACGAGTCAGTGCGGCGCCTGCACCGTCATTGTGGACGGACGGAGTGCTAAGGCGTGCACAATGTTTGCCGTCCAGGCCGATGGTTCAGATGTAACAACCATTGAAGGCCTTGCACAAGATGGTGAACTCCATCCGATGCAAGAGGGATTTTGGGAAGAACACGGGTTGCAATGTGGGTATTGTACGCCCGGCATGATCATGTCGGCCGTGAATTTGTTAGGCGATAATCCCGAGCCGTCTGAACAAGAAATACGCGATGGTATAGATGGCAATTTCTGCCGCTGTACTGGATATCAACACATCGTTAACGCTATTCAACACGCAGCAGGTAAGAGGTAACTATGGCGTCCTCTCCAGTATTGCCGAAACTTGTGGGTCAGCGCGTGAAACGACGCGAGGATCCAAGATTGATCCGTGGACAAGGAACTTACGTTGACGACGTGAAGCTTGTCGGTTTACAGCACCTTGCTTTTAAGAGAAGCGACGTTGCACATGGTCGTATCAAAGGTATTGATACGAGTGCAGCAGAGGCTGTCCCTGGTGTGGAGGCCGTATTTACCGGTGCCCAGATCGCCGAATTTCTCGGACCGATGCCGATTGGCACTCCATTTCCATCACCCGACCATCCGCCTGTTGCCGTTGATGTCGTTCGTTATGTTGGTGAGGCAGTAGCCGTAGTGGTCGCGAGTGACCGTTACGTAGCCAAGGACGCTGCTGACGCAATTACGGTTGAGTACGAAGAGCTTCCAGTGGTTGTTGATCCGGAAGAGGCGATGACTGGTTCACCGACTGTTATTCACGAGGATTTTGCTAACAACCATGCAGTTGGTCCGTTTCCAAGCGGTACCGGCGTGGATGCGGATGGCAGCGCCGATGATACAGCTGTTGACCAAGCGTTTGCCGATGCAGAAGTGGTTGTCTCACAACGGATGGTGAACCAGCGGTTGGCCCCTACGTCGATCGAACCTCGCGGCGTTGTCGCGCATTATGAACCCGGTAAAGAATCGATGACTGTGTGGTCGTCAACTCAAAACCCTCACATTCTCAGAACGCTTGTTGCAGCGATGACTGGACTTGGACAGCACCAAGTCCGCGCTATTGCACCTGAGGTGGGTGGCGGATTTGGGTCGAAGATCAATATCTATGCGGAAGAATACGTTGCCTCAGCGATTTCCAAGAAACTCGGCATTCCCATCAAATGGATAGAAGACCGGTCGGAAGCTTTCCTTGCCACCATTCATGGTCGTGACATTATCGGCTACGTTGACTTGGCTGCGAAACGTGACGGAACTGTACTCGGTATGAAGCTTCGACTGGTCGCTGATATCGGTGCTTACAACATGTTGTTGACGGCGGCGATTCCGACGCTGACGATGGCAATGGCCAGTGGAACCTATGCGTTTCCTGCGGTTCGAGCGACGCTGACGGAGGTGTTTACGAATAAACCACCCACTGATGCTTATCGAGGTGCTGGACGTCCGGAAGCGATCTATTTTGTTGAGCGGGCGATGGATATTCTCGCGCGCGAATTGAAGCTGGAACCAGCCGAGGTGCGTCGTAAGAACTTTATTCAGCCTGACCAGTTTCCCTATACGACCGAGATGGGCTCGATTTATGACTCTGGTGATTACGAGAAGGCTCTTGACCAGGCGTTGCAGAATGCTGGTTGGGACCAACTGAAGGTGGAGCGTGATGCAGCTAAAGCCGAAGGACGGCTAGTGGGCCTCGGGTTGTCCATGTATGTGGAAGTCTGTGGCATTGGACCCTCGTCGTCCCTACCGACAGGCGGATGGGAACATTCGCAGGTTACGGTTGAGCGTGATGGTCGAATCAATGCGACTACGGGGGCGTCACCCCATGGCCAGGGGAACGAAACGACGTTCGCCCAGATGTTAGCTGACCAATTTGGTGTTCCGATCGATCACGTAACGATTCATCACGGAGATACCGCCGTCGTCAAGCAGGGCATTGGCACTTTTGGCAGTCGTTCGCAAGCGGTTGGTGGAGCAGCTCTCCATCTTGCTGGTGGCAAAGTGAAGACGAAGATGGCGAAGTTTGCGGCCATGCTTATGGAGGCCGACGAGGAAGACCTCCTCTTTGAAAATGGCATGATTTCGGTCAAGGGTGCTCCTTCCTCTGGAGCGAAGTCGTTTGCTGAGGTTGCGGGATATGCCTATATTCCCCTCAAGCTTCCTGATGGCGTTGAGCCTGGTTTGAGTGAAGAGGCTTTTTTTGAGCCTAGTAACAACACCTATCCATTTGGGTGCCACATCGCTATGTTGGAAGTCGACCGTGATACCGGCGAGCCAAAGTTATTGAAACTTGTTGCTGTTGATGACGCTGGTAATTTGATTAATCCGCTCATTGTGGAGGGACAAATCCACGGAGGACTAGCGCAGGGGATTGGTCAAGCGATGATTGAAGAGGTGTGCTACGGCGACGATGGTCAACCACTGACAGGTTCATTTATGGATTATGCGCTTCCGCGGGCAAGTGATTTTCCTCGCTTTGAGCTTAACAACACAGTTACGCCGACTCCCGTCAACCCACTCGGCGCTAAGGGCGTCGGCGAAGCGGGAACGATCGGTTCGACACCGTGTATCGTGTCGGCCGCCGTTGACGCGTTAAGTGAGTTTGGTGTTACCCATATTGACATGATGTTGAGACCAGAAAAGCTTTGGCGCGTGATTCATGGACAGGGAGGTCAGTCGTGATCCCGACAGAATTTCAATACGAGCGAGCAACTTCGTTAGAGGATGCGATCGCAAAGTTGCAGGCAGCGAATGGTGCTGGAAAGTTGATTGCGGGTGGTCACAGTTTAGTGCCCCTCATGAAATTACGTTTGAGTGAACCGACTGTGCTCATTGATATCGCGCGGGTGCCTGGTTTGGCGGGGGTCTCACAGGTTGGTGATGCAATTGAGATAGGTGCGATGACCACGCATCATGATGTGGCTACTTCTGAAGTGTTGCGCGATTGTTGTCCCGTGGTGGCGGAAACAGCAGCGGCCATTGGTGACCCGCAAGTGCGGAATCGGGGCACCCTGGGGGGGAGTTTGGCACATGCTGATCCGGCAGCCGATTATCCGGCGGTTATTCTTGCACTTGACGCGAGTATTCACTTGACTGGACCACAAGGTACGCGGGCAGTCGGTGCGACAGATTTTTTTCAGGGCGTGTTTACAGTTGATGTCGCGGCAGATGAAATTCTGTCGAAAGTCACATTCAATCCGGTTCGTGGATCTGCCTACGCGAAGCTGCATCAGCGCGCGTCACGGTTTGCCATCGTTGGCGTAGCGGCCACGCTCGATGTTGACGGTGGCGTCATTAAGGAGGCGCGAGTTGCACTCACGGGTGCCGCCTCCTGTCCGTCGCGGCTGACAAATGTGGAGGCGGCCCTAAAAGGGCAGCCAACTTCTGCGGAAGTCATTGCTTCTGCCGCTTCCGGAGCGGCCGAGAGCGTTGAAGACATTAACGGTGATATTCACGCCAGCGCGGAGTATCGCCGGGCGATGATTCCTGTTTTTGTCAAACGGGCTCTTGAATTGGCGGTTGAACGCGCCGCGTGACCGGGTTAGCACGGCGCGCGCCATCGGTTGATTTACTGGCCGGGTGTCGTCTTTGAAGAGCGGCGTGTTTAGTTGGTCTCGATTGTGATTTCCGCTCCGCTCGTTATGCCTGACAGTAGGTCAAGGTTCCCACTCAGTTGCCCGATGACGTTCACGGCACTTGCAGGGCGGATTTCGTTGCCTCGGCTCATGGGTGTCGGTCCCCAGAAGAGGCAGAGTGCGTTACCCGGCGGCCAGTAGGCTACCGCACCTCGGTCTACCGTTTCCTGTGCGTCATCTGCTTCTGGTTCCTGTAATGGGATTGAGAAATAAATTTCGTCGCCCCAGGTCTGAACGTGACTGACGATCGGTAAAACAGCCCAGAGTTTGGTCGCCGTTGGTGACTGATTCAACGTAGCTGTGAGTGTGACGCCATCCGCGTTGATTCGTATTTGTCTATCACTCATTGCGCCGCGAGCATAGCACCATCTGTTCGCTAGGGACTGTGCGATGCGTCCAGAGTATGAGACTATGGAGTCGTGCGTTACCCATTGGTGGTTCTCGCTGTATACGGCATGGTCGTGTTGGTGGGTTCGTCTCCTCGAGCAGCGGATTGGCCCGAGTGGCGCGGTCACGGTCGTTTGGGGGTTTGGACGGATACCGGTATTGTCGATGAGTTGCCGGAGCGTTTGCAGCCGATCTGGAAAGTACCAATACATGGCGGCTATGCAGGTCCCGCAGTCGCAGAAGGTCGCGTTTTTGTTACTGACGCAGAGCGAGCAGATCCAAACAGCACTGCCGTTACCGAACGGGTACTCGCGCTGGACGAACGTACCGGAGACATCTTGTGGTCGTACCAGTGGGAAACGAATTACGCCGGTCTACAGCTTGCCTATGCGATAGGCCCACGTGCCACACCGACGGTCGACGGAGATCGTGTATACGTGCTCGGAGCAATGGGACATTTGGCAGTGCTGGATGTTCGTGATGGTCGGGTCCTTTGGCAGAAAGACTATGTTCGAGACTTCAACGCAACGGTTCCGTCCTGGGGAATCGCAGGCGCACCTTTGGTTGATGGCGATCGTCTTATTTGTTTGGTTGGTGGCGAACCGGACGGTAAGGTCATTGCGCTCGACAAGAACACTGGTGATGAGTTGTGGCGCGCGTTATCGTCGGATTGGGAACCAGGCTACACGCAACCGATTTTTGTGGAGGCTGGCGGAGTGCGTCAGCTTATCGTGTGGCATCCGCGTGCCATCAGCTCACTGAACCCGGAAACGGGTGCGGTGTATTGGGAAGTGCCGCATATTGTTGACATGGGAATGACGGTTCCCACTGCGGTACGGAGCGGACCGTTTCTGTTTGTAACGTCACAGTGGGGTGGCGCGCGTATGCTGCGGTTAGCCGAATCGCATCCTGATGCGACACTCGTGTGGGAAGGTGTCGGCGAGAGTGACCCCGAATATGGTCGAGACTTTGACACACTTGATTCGGTCATTAGTACCCCGGTCATTCAGGGAGACTACATTTACGGTGTCGACGGTCACGGGATATTACGTTGTCTCGAGCTACGGACGGGTAAGCGAGTTTGGGAGACCGAAGCGTTGATCGGCGGTCGTGCGAATTGGGCGACAGCCTTCTTTGTGCGACATAACGACCGTTATTTCATCAACACAGACCTTGGTGACCTTGTCATAGCGAAATTGTCGCCGGAGGGGTATGAGGAGATTAGTCGCACTCAATTAATTGCTCCAACGAGTCCGTATGTTCGACGGCGGGATGCAAGCTCGACCGTAAATTGGTCCCATCCTGCCTACGCTAACCAACACATTATTGCTCGTAACGATGAAGAGATTGTTCGTTACTCCTTGGCGCAAAGGCCCTAACCCCTTTCTGGTTCGAGGTCTATGGGGGACCGTGATAGGCGGTTTCATACTGTTTCTGTGCGCCGATGCCGGAATTGCCGTTAGTGAGCGTCTGAGTGTGTCGGCTACGCAGCCGTTCCAACCACGACAGATTGTTGTAATTGGAGACCTTCATATGGGGCTCGGGCGTGACCCGAGTGGTGCATGGCACCCCAGTGAGGATTTTCGTTGGGCGGAAGAATTCGAGCGCTTTCTTGAGGTGCTCAGTGATCGCACTTCGGCTGGAACGGACCTAATTTTGAATGGAGATACTTTTGAGCTGTCGGCGCCAACAGTAATGACATGTAGCTACGGTGATGCGACTGTTGGTTGCGAAGAGGCGGACGCGTTGCAGGGGTTGAATCGTGTGTTGGCTGCGCATAGTCGTGAGGTTGATGCACTTGCGGCATTTTCCAAGTCTGAATTGAACCGTGTTGTTCTCGTGCCGGGAGATGTTGATGCCGCGTTGTTATTTCCTGCTGTTCGTGAGCGTGTTGAACAGGCTTTTGACGCGGTGGAGGGTCGCGTCACCGTGGCAACCAGTGGGGCATGGACGTCGGCCGATGGGCAAGTCTATGTTGAACATGGACATCAGCTGGAATGGCGTGCTGACCGGTTTCAAGATTGGCCGGAACCTTTCGTTGAACACGACGGCCGTCGACATCTCGGACAACCATGGGGGCAAAGGGCTATAACGGGGCTTTTGGCTGATCGAGAACAGCGTCTGCCAATTATCGACAACTTTGCCGATTTAGGTGCAGGTCTTAGCCGTGGACTACATGAGGATGGAACCATAGACCTCGGTGAATTGGCGGCATTGGTCGTCCGGTACGCACTTTTTCGGATGCCGTGGCAGCAGTTTCGCGTTGATCTCGATGCGGGCGAGGTTCAAGCGCCATCGTGGGACCTGGAAGCCGTGCGTGAGCTGGGTCAAACGTTTCTTGTTGACGCGTTTCCTAATGACGATTTGTTCAAACCGCTGGTTGAGCGGGCAGCTGGTGCGGGCCAGCTCACGGAACTCATGGAGAGTCTTGATGATACTGAAATTACGGCCATTTGTGACTACCGCGCGGCGGTTCGCCGAGCGCGGCGGCGGTTTGAACGTCCTCTGACACAGATTGACCCTCAAGGGCCGCCGGTGTCGGAGTGTCCGCGCGTGTTGGAGAGCCGTGGCGGGCAGTTCGACTATTTTTGGCGTACCCGTGACCGCATTTATGGAGATCGGCTTGCTACTGTTCAAGCGTCTCTGCCAATTGGAGACAAGCCGATTGCTATTTTTGTGCACGGTCACACTCATTTGGTTGACTGGCGACAGCGGGTTCTAGAGATGACGAGCCTCGGGCGCGACGTCATCGTTGATGGGTTTTCTCCAGTTCGTGATGCCTTGTTTCCGGTTGTGGTTAATGGTGGTGCCTGGCAACGGACCATCACGCCGGTTCAGCTTGGCCGGTTGGCAGATGAACAGGATCTTTCAGATCGAGAACTGTTGCGTACTCTTCAACCAGAGCACCTTGCACCGTGTTACAGCTTCGTACAAATTGAGCCGTATGAGGAGACTCCGCCGGCTCCAACTGTTCGTTATTGGCGTCGAGATGAGCAGGGTGAATGGGAACTAGGCCCGTCCTGTGGGCGTCAACCGGTAGCGCCGTAATTCGCGTGACAAATCTTTCACGGTAGTTTTCGGGCGGGTGCAGCGGTTGGCGAGGTGTCGTAGAACGGAGACCTCTCGGTCGGTCGTTGTTGAGACGTAGCAACTTGTTTATTGTCAGTTAGTTGTCAGCGCTAGGTCGACGAGGCTTGGTGTTGAAATATTGGGTTCCAGAAGTTTTCTGTTAGTCGTTGACACCCCTAGTATGACCAGCTACGATGCTTTGATCGGGGGCATAATGTCCTTCATTTGTGAGACTTGTGAGTGTTAGCGGTCTGTAACGGAATCACACTAGAACAGAAAGTATGAGAAAAGGCATTTTTGTAGTCATTGTTGGCGTGGCCGTTTCTGTCGTCGGCTTTCATGGTCTCCGTGCGTTTGAGTCGTCATCTGTCCAGAATCAGAGGCCAACTGCTGAGATCGAAGGGCACCGAGAATTAGTCGATCGGTATTGTGTTACCTGTCATAACGAAGACATTGTTAGTGGGAACGACGAGACATCCTCTCCGTTAGTCGCACAGCTCCGGTTGGTTGGTCTCACGCTGGATACCCTGGACCTCACGGATGTAGCGGGTCATCCGGCGGTGTGGGAAAAAGTTGTACGCAAGTTACGTGGTGGTGTGATGCCGCCGGCCGGCCGGCCAAGACCAGAGGCCGCCTCGCTCGAGCACTTCACGAAGTGGCTCGAGGACGAGCTGGACCGGACTTGGGCACGTAGCAAGGACCCTGGACGGACAGCAACATTTCATCGGCTCAATAGGACTGAGTACCGTAATGCCATCCGAGATTTACTCGCGGTTGAAATCAACGAAGACGATTTTCTGCCAGCGGACGATTCAAGTTTTGGCTTTGACAATATTGGTGGCGTGTTAAAGATGTCACAGTCCTTAATGGAGCGTTACTTGGCTTCGGCGAGAACGATTAGTCGACTTGCAGTCGGGAGTCCGCCGCCGGCGACATCGGCTGACACTTATGAGTCCGCCCAAGACGAATCTCAACATAGTCGTATTGAACAGCTACCGTTTGGCACGCGGGGCGGGCTGTACGTTGAACATCTGTTTCCTCAAGATGCTGACTATGACTTCCGTGTACAGCTGACAGGAATGCGGAGTGTTCGTGAGACGCATGATCTTGAGGTCACGATTGATGGTGAGCAAGTAAAACTGGTTACCGTCGGACCGTTGCCAGAGGGTGAACAAGCCAATCCGTATGCGCGTGCGTCGAGTATAGATTTTCGTGTTCCTGTGGCTGGTGGTCCAAGAGAGATAGGCGTTACGTTTTTTAGCAAGCCATCAGTGCTTCTTGAACAGGTTCGCGAACCTTTCGCGAACCCACGGGTGATGGGGAATACCGGTGGTTTTGCAGGTGCGCAGCCCTATGTGCAAAGCGTTACCGTGGTCGGTCCGCATAACGCGACTGGGGTAGGCAGCACTCCTTCACGAGAGCGCATCTTCTCGTGTCGTCCTGAAACCGTGGCGGACGAGTCCTCGTGTGCTCGCGAAATCCTTTCGTCTTTAGCACGCCGAGCGTACCGACGTCCGGTCGTCACTGATGAACTGGAAGTACTTCTTGATTTTTATCGGCAAGGGCAAGCTGGTGATGGCAATTTTGAAGGCGGCATTGAGTTGGCTATTCGCCGCTTGTTGGTGAGTCCAGAGTTTCTGTACCGGATGGAGTCAGACCCAGCGAACGTTGCCGCGAACTCGGTGTACCCCGTCGATGGCCTTGAGCTCGCCTCAAGACTCTCCTTTTTTCTCTGGAGCAGCATTCCCGATGACGAGCTTCTTACCGTGGCTGAGGCCGGTCGTCTAACAGACCCCAGCGAACTTGACCGTCAAATTCGTCGTATGGTGGCGGACCCGCGTTCCGAAAGCCTGACGACAAATTTTGCAGCCCAGTGGCTGCAGTTGCGGAACCTGGAGACCATTGTTCGTCCAGGTGACCCATTTTCCGTCGCGTTCGATGAGTCGTTACGGCAGGGCATGCTGCGGGAGACGGAACTGTTCTTCGATAGTATCGTTCGTGACAACCGGAGCATGGTCGAGTTGCTCACGGCGAACTACACGTTTCTCAACGAACGGTTAGCGGAACATTACGGTATTCCATCTGTAACGGGTAGCCATTTTCGAAAGATTGAGTTTCCTGCTGATAGCCCACGGTCGGGTATCCTGGGTCATGGTAGTGTCCTCACGCTCACATCGCATGCCATTCGGACCTCACCCGTCCTGCGTGGTAAGTGGATCTTGGACAACCTCCTTGGCACACCGCCACCGGACCCCCCGCCGAATATACCGGCACTGAACGACCAAAGAACTCAGGCTAAACGGCCAACGTTGCGAGAGCGTATGGAGGCACATCGGGACAACCCGGCGTGTTCATCGTGCCATACGATGATCGACCCGACGGGGTTCGCGTTGGAGCACTTTGATGCTATTGGTCGGTGGCGGGACGTCGATGAGTCCTTCAACGCGATTGATGCATCGGGGGTGTTGCCTGATGGACGTTCGTTTGATGGGCTTGCGGAAATGCGGACCGCCTTAACAGAAGACCCAACACAATTTGTCACCACGGTGACTGAGAAGTTAATGACATACGCCCTTGGGCGCGGCCTTGATTATTACGATATGCCGACGTTGCGACGCATCGTACGCGAAGCAGCTGAGGATGATTACCGGTTTCAGGCGGTTATTCGTGGCATTGTTACGAGTGATGCGTTTTTGATGAGGAGATCCCAGTCATGATTGTCATGAAAAAATCCCTTTCTCGGCGAACGGTACTTCGCGGTCTTGGCGCAACAGTTGCGTTGCCGTTGCTTGATTCAATGGTTCCGGCTCTGTCGGCGACCGCGCAAACGGTTGCTGCGCCCGTTCCAAGGTTGGCGTTCTTTTATGTCCCCAATGGGACATTTCCGAAGAATTTTCATCCGAGCGGCAACGGTGGTTCAGGCTTTGACCTCACGCCCGTGTTGCAGCCGTTGGCCGATTTTCGGGATCAGTTAACCGTTGTGACCGGACTGAGCAACTCGGGTGTCTTGAGCCCAAACGAGGGTGGCGGTGTGCACACTAGGGCCCATGGCGGATGGTTGAATGGTGTGCTTCCGAAGCGAACAGAAGGGGCAGACATCCAGGCTGGAAAAACGATTGACCAGTACGCCGCGGACAAACTTGGGGCCGACACCTCACTACGTTCGTTGGAACTTACGACGGAATCGAACTATGCGGTAGGCAACTGTGAGAACGGTTACAGCTGTGCCTATCGTAATTCGACCTCGTGGCTAACCCCGACAACGCCACTGCCACACGAACGGGATCCCCGTGTCGTGTTTCAGCGGTTGTTTGGAGATGGAGGAAGCGTCGAGGCGCGTATTAACCAAATGAAAACTGACCGTAGCATCCTTGATTCGGTCACTCAGAGTATCCAGCGCCTTGAGGGTGAAATCGGTGCGCAGGATCGTGCGACGGTCGATGAGTATCTGCAATCTGTGCGTGAAATTGAACGTCGGATTCAGCGAACGGAAAAAAATAATTCAACAACGCCGCTTCCACAGGTTGATCAGCCCATGGGGGTGCCAGATGATTATGACGAGCATGTGGGTTTGTTGCAGGACATGCTCGTACTGGCGTTTCGCGCGGATGTTACTCGTGTTAGTTGTATGCAGATGGCGCGCGAGACTAGCGGGCGAACCTATCCGAACATTGGCGTGCCTGAGGCACACCATACTGTCTCCCATCATCAGCAGGATCCGCATAACATCGCTCAGTACACAAAGATTAGCCAGCACCAGATGGCGCTATTTGCGAAGCTTGTTGAGAAGATGCGGAATGCGCCCGATGGAGATGGCACGCTTTTAGACCATGTCATCTTGCTACACGGTGCTGGGATGGGAGATGGCGACCACCACACGCCATTCAACCTGCCGATAACGTTGATGGGTGGAGGTTGTGGCCAACTCGCTGGCAATCGACACCTTGTATACGAGTTACATACGCCGTTTATGAATCTCGGCCTGACACTACTGGAAAAGGTTGGCGTCAAGGTAGACAAGATCTCCGACAGTACTGGACCTCTTACGGGTGTCTAAGCTGGCGCAGTGTGACCTGCGGGATAACCAGGGGAGGAACATGAGACGGAAGTTGCGGATACTTGTTTCTGTGGTAGCTGTCGCCATCTCTGGTGTGGCGTTGTCCGTCCAGCTGAACGGGGCTGCGCTGAAGTCCGACATGTTGTTGGTCGCTGCAGCACGTACGTCGGACGTGGCGGAGGTCCGCAGGCTAATCAGACAAGGGGCCGATGTTAACCAGGCTGCGCCCGATGGGGCGACGGCCTTACATTGGGCTTCACATCAGAACGATCCGGAAATAGTCAAGCTGTTACTCGATGCTGGTGCTGCTGTGGCAGTGGTGAACCGTTATGGTGTCCAGCCACTATCTCTAGCTGCCGAAAATGGTAATGCTGTGATTTTGGAGTTACTCCTCGAGGCTGGTGCTGACCCGAATGCATCGTTACCAGAAGGTGAGACTGCTCTGATGACAGCGGCTCGCGCTGGTGATGCAGATTCAATCCGTGTCTTACTGGTCCATGGCGCTGACCCGAATGCCCGCGATAGCTATCGGGGCCAAACGGCGTTGATGTGGGCCGCGGCTCGAAATCATGCGGCTGCGATCCATACACTTGCAGAACTCGGTGCTGATGTTCATGCGACGACCAGCACTGAATCCGCCTCGCCAAATGGTCCCCGTATGTTTTACGGACCGAATCCGACGGGGTTCACGGCCCTGACGTTTGCGGCGCGCGGAGGAAGCATTGATGCGCTACGGGTGTTGTTGGAGGCTGGCGCCGATATTAACGACCAGCTATCTGACGGGCAGAGTGCTTTGATCGTGGCGGTTGCAAATGCCAATTGGACTTTGGCTGATTACATGCTCGACCGTGGTGCTGACCCAAATCTTGCCGGTGCAGGATGGAATGCGATCCACCAGTTGGTGCGTACGCGTCGGATGAATACGGGGTTTGGTTTTCCTGGTCCTATTCCAACTGGACATACGGACAGCATCGATGTGCTTAAAAAGATGATTGCTGTTGGTGGTGATGTTAATGCCCGTATGACCATTAATGGAATGAAAGACGGTCAGCGGAATCGTTTGAACCGTTTGGGGGCGACGCCGTTCTTTCTGGCGGCTAAAGTGACTGACACGGAGGCGATGCAGGTGCTCGTTACTGCCGGGGCTGACGCAACGATACCAAGCGCTGATGGTACGACTCCGCTGATGGTTGCGGCCGGGGTCGCCATCTGGAATCCTGGTGAAGACGGTGGTTCGTTACCCGGCCAAGAAGATGAAGTGCTTGAGGCTGTAAAAATGTGCGTGGAACTGGGCAACGCGGTGAATGCAGGCAACTACCGGGGTGAGACGCCCCTCCACGGAGCCGCGTTTCGGGGCACCAATAATGTTGTCGAGTATCTTGTTGCGCAGGGAGCCGACCTGGATGCACGCACGGTGGACGGTTATTCGCCGCTTGCCATTGCCGAAGGGTTCAGCTATTCCGATTTTTATAAAGCGCAAAAACATACGGCAGCGCAGTTACGCGAACTCATGACTGCTCGTGGGATCCCGACAGATGGCGAGGGCCATCTTGTCCCAGGTTCAGTTTGCTACGACTGTTTACAGACTCGGGCAGACCAGATCGAGTTGTGGAACAAATGGGAAGAAGAGTTGGCGGCTGAGTACGAAAGAAAAAATATTGGTGAGCAGGAGCAGTAACCCATACAAGTAGAGAAGGACTGACAGATGACAAAGTTTTCTATCGTCGGTTTCATCGCTGGTAGCGTCGTGATGTCAATGTTGCTTGTTCCTGGTCAGTCGGTGGCGCAAACCACCAGTCATTCTAGCGAGACACCGACGTTTTCAAAGGACGTTGCACCTATCCTGCAGCGTAGCTGTCAAAGATGCCACAGGCCTAACTCCTTGGCACCGATGTCTCTTATCAGTTATGAGGAGGTCCGTCCGTGGGCCCGCTCTATTAAGAACCGGACGAGTCTTCGCGACAGGCCAGGCGTGATGCCACCTTGGTATATCGAGAAAAACATTGGCATTCAGCAGTTTAAGGATGATTTGTCTTTGACTGATGCCGAGATTGCGACGATAGCCAGGTGGGCGGATAACGGGGCTCCGGAAGGAGACCCGGCAGATATGCCTGCCCCTCCGGCATTTATTGATGTTGATCAGTGGGAAATTGGGGAGCCTGATCTTGTCTTGTCTACGGATTCCTTTGAGGTCAAAGGTGAAGCTCCAGACTGGTGGGGAAGTCTTGGCGTGGTGGAAACCGGTTTGCTAGAAGACCGGTACGTTGCTGCCATGGAGTACAAAGAACGCAACGACCTTCCGCGTGGGGTGAAGTCTGATACCGTCGGTGGATTGTTCGTTGTCCATCACTCGTCACTGATGACGATCAATGCTGATGATGATCCTGGCAGTATGAAGCAATGGCCGGTTCATGAAGTCGGGCGCAATGCTGACGTTTTTGACGAAGAGGCCGGTCGGTTAGTTGAGGCTGGTAGCAAGCTTGTTTTTCCAACGACGCATCTCCATTCAAACGGCACTGACACCACGGCCCGCCTCGAGGTCGGGTTTAAGTTCCATCCGAAAGACTACGAACCGACGAAGAATACGGAGTTCCTCTTTTTTGGGAATGGGCCGGACTTAGATATACGTCCGATGGAAGCGGATCAGACCGCGGACGCCTACTTTACATTACCTCGGAACGCAAAGATCAGCGTGTTTGAACCGCATATGCACGCACCTGGTGTGAGGATGTGTTTAGAAGCTGTTTGGGGCACAACCGTACAGACACTCAATTGTGCTGGTTATGACCACAATTGGGTTCGAGTCTACAAGTACGCGGATGATGCGGCACCGCTGCTACCGAAGGGGACCATTCTGCATCTGACGGGTTATTTCAATAACTCACCGAGTAATCCCAATGTGATTGACCCGAGAAATTGGTCGGGTTCGGGGCACCGTTCTGTGGACAACATGTTTATCAATTTGATGCAAGCGGTGTATTTGGATGATGAAGAGTTTGCCGCAGCGGTTGCTGAGCGTGAAGCAAAGCGTGAAGAACAAGGTGGTCCTGATGTCGGCTGTCTGCTGTGCGGGGTTGATGCAGAGACGGCGAACGAGGAATAGCGGGTTGGCTGCTGTATCGCGTATCGTTTACTGCCTTGTTATCTTCGGGTTCGTCGTCCTTTCTGACTCGGCTTATGCACAGCGGGCATACATGACGGGGCAGACCATTGCACCGGCGTATGAGGGCTGGGAACAGAATAGTGACGGTTCTTACACCCTAGTGTTTGGCTATATGAATCGGAACTGGGACGAAGAGATTCATGTGCCTATCGGCCCTGGCAACAGCATCGAACCTGGTGGCCCAGACCAAGGACAACCAACACGTTTTTATCCGAGACGAAATCGTTTCACCTTCCGTATTCAGGTGCCGGCCGATTTTGGTGAGAAAGAGCTCGTCTGGACGCTCACGACGAACGGCAAGACAGAATACGCATATGGTTCATTGAAGCGTGACTATTTCATCGATGATCTCGTCGTTCAGGCGAATTACGGTGCGGGTGGTGCTGCCGCGACGACGCCCGAGTTGGCAGGGAATGAAGCTCCGACGCTGTCGATCGAGGGGGCCACGGAACTTCGGACTAACGTTAGCGATTCCATTACCTTAGTCGCTGTCTCAACTGATGACGGGAAACCGCGCGCACGTTCGATGCTTGCGTCAAGCCCGAGTCGTCCAGGTCGCATCACTACTGACACGGCAACCGGTCACCGGCTGTCTTGGTTCGTTTACCGTGGTTCCGGAGAGGTTGGCTTTGATCCTCCTCAAACGAAGGTGTGGGAAGATACCCGTGACAATGGTAATTCTCCCTGGTCGCCAGGTTGGAGGACGCCAGCCGCTCCAGAAGACGGACGATGGGTCACAGATGTAACGTTTAATGAACCTGGTCGATATGTGCTTCGTGCCATTGCGCACGATGGCGGGTTGGCGACGACCAGCGATGTGACTGTGACGGTTACGCGTTAGGTTTGCGGCGACAGCATTTACCTGAGGAAATACTTATGAACCACTCGTGTGTGCATCTTCTCCGAGTTGGCCTCGTTGGTCTCTCGACGATCTTTTTGGTCGACATGGGAGCGTCGGGCCAAGAAACAGAACGCTTTAACCTTGTCATCGAGCAAATAGAACAGGATGCACCGGCGATTGTCGGCGAGCATTGGCAGTTCATCGATATGGAGCATGGGCCATATCTGCTTGGCCGATTAGAGGAGCGGCTGGCAGGTCTTAAACAACAAGCAACCACTCGTCTCCCTATTACACCATTTGTTCGGTTACCGATGGAGGGGGATGAAACAGCCCGTTATGCTGTCAAACAGGTACTCGACTTAGGTGTGTTTGGCGTGATTTTTCCACGCGTTGAGACGAAAGCGCAGGCGGAACGCGCCGTGAGTGCAATGCGGTACCCACCACAGCGCGGTGAGACTGCACCAACCCCAGTCGGTCTGCGTGGCTGGGGTCCTGGGCGGGCTGCTCGGTTGTGGAACCTCCCCGTCGCAGAGTATGTGCAGAGAGCCGATCTTTGGCCTCTTGACCCCGCCGGCGAACTGCTTGCCGTCATAATGATCGAATCTGCTGAGGGCGTTGCCAATGTGGAAGAGATCGCCTCTGTTGCGGGAGTTGGAGCGCTTTTTATTGGACCTGTCGACCTCGCTATGTCGCTTGGTGTTGGGCCACCAGGTTCGACGCTAGCGCCGGAAACGGAAACAGCTATCCAAACGGTGCTGCGTGCGTGTAAAAACTCAGGTGTTGTGTGTGGGATGGCCGATTCGAACACGAGAAGTCAGCAGCGGATCGCAGAAGGTTTTCGCCTGTTGTTACCGTTCTAGCACCTTGAGGTTCATGGTAACGCGAGCGCGACGAGTTCAGCCGGATGGTCTCGTGCTCCGACGGCGACGACTATGAACTGTCGCCCATCCTGTAGATAGGTCATCGGTAGCCCCGTTTGGTGCGCGGGCAATTCAAACTCAGCGACGACTTCGCCCGTGAGTTTGTCGTGAGCTCGAAACATTGGACCACCGGTGTCCCTGGGAGCGGCGAAAAGACCGGAACCCTCGCCAGCGAAAACAAGCGTTTTTGTGACAAGGAGACCGCCCCGTTCTGCTTTCCCAGTCGGTGCCAGTTCGAGTCCTTCAAGTGCCGGATGATTCTTGACACAATCCGGTGTGTCGCCATTGGGTACCATCCAGAGGTGGTCGCCAGTGTTGAGGTCGATGGCGGTGATACGTCCCCACGGCGGTTTTATAAGTGGGAGTCCGAGTGGTCCCATCATGTTACAGCCTGCCGGGCCGGCTGGGGCTCTTGCACGCGCAGCGCGCGCCATAGCGGAAAAATCTGGTAGCGACCCTGTGGGTGGCCTGGCCGCCGCCCGCATCGGGTTTGAGATTGAAGAGACGTAGAGGATACCGGTCTCGGCGTCTACGGCGCCTCCTTGCCAATTGGCTCCACCGGTCAACCCTGGCACCATGAGTGTTCCCCGAACGCTGGTGTCAGTTGGGGACGAGGGAGGAGTAAAAATGGGACCCATTCGATATTCGGAAGCAATTCGTAATGCCTCCGCTCTGATCTCCGGTGTGAAGTCAATAAGGTCTCCCGCAGTGATGCCTTGTCTGTCGAACGGGTCAGGTTTCGTGGGAAACGGCTGTGTCGGTGAATACCATTCGCCAGGAACGTCGCCAATTGGTACAGGCCGTTCTTCGATTGGCCAAACGGGTTCACCAGTGACGCGATCGAATACGTATGTCCATGCTTGTTTCGTGACTTGAGCGATAGCTTTAATGGTCCGCCCGTCTACGGTGATGTCAATGAGCATCGGCGCGGTGGGTATATCCCAATCCCAGATGCCGTGGTGTACAAACTGAAAATGCCACACACGTTCTCCGGTCGCTGCGTCGAGGGCGACAAGGCTCTCAGCAAATAGGTTGTCACCCGGGCGGTCACCGCCATAGAGGTCGTTCGTCGGCGTTTCCAGCGGAAGGTAAACATAGCCAAGTTCTGGGTCTGCGGCCATTGGTGCCCATGCACCTGTGTTACCGGTGTACTGCCACGAATCGTTTTCCCATGTGTCGTTGCCGTATTCGCCGGGTTGAGGGATTGTGTGAAAAATCCAGCGACGTTCGCCCGTTCGTATGTCATAGCCACGCACGAACCCTGCGATGTTTTCCCTCGTTCTTGCAAAAGCGCTCATGGCTGATCCCACAACCGCAATGTCACCGACGATCATTGGTGGCGAACTTGCTCCGACGAGTCCGATCTCGGGACGTGGCCGATCGAGACCATCAAACAAGTCGACAATACCGTCGTCTCCAAAGGTCGGGTCGGGTCTCCCGGTATTGGCGTCAAGAGAAATGAGTCGATAGCCGGCGGTGATGTAGAGAATGCGTTCGCTGGTTCCGTCCGTCCAGTATGCGACGCCACGATGATTTTTCCGCGGCGCGCGGTCGGCTCTTTCTCCGCCATCGTACCGCCACATCCAGAGTGTCTCACCAGTGGTGGCATCGATGGCCACCACGTCTCGAGCTGTGCCTGCGGTGACATATAGGACGCCATCAACCATCAGCGGTGTGGCCTGGTAGTTGTACTCCGGCCGAGGGCCGTAGCTCGCGGCTTTCCAACGCCACGCTATTTCCAGGTCGTCAACATTTGCCGGTGTGATTTGATCGAGTGGTGAGTATCGTGTGCTCCCGGCGTCGCCACCGTAGTGGTGCCATTCACCGTCGGCTGCCCCGTTCTGCGCCAGTGCGGACCCAGATAGAGCCAGAAGGACCAACACTGCGATGATGGGTACGCACCGCGCCACGTTGTTATAGACAGATTTCGGCTTAGACATGCCGTTCGACGTGTGTGCTACGCCTCTAATTGTTATTAGCAGAACGTGTTTCGACGATCTCTTCGTAATCCTCGTCGGTCAAATACACGATGTTGACGTGTGCGTGATACATCTCGTCGTAGCTGCGCTGGCCCCAGCCCACCCACTGGGTAGGATCAGGATTTCCGCGGCTTGCTGATGTGTTGTCATGCCACGCCGTTATTTTGATGACGGTGCCAGCCGGAAGAACCGGTGCTGAGTCCTCCGTGTACACGTAGTTCACGTGCCAGTTAAAGTCGAACCGGTCTACGTAGTTGAGCATCCGTGTTTGGCCACTTGGCAGCACGGCCTCCATAGACATCGCCTTTCCACGCATGTGCATATGCGGTTGAAAATTCTCCAGACGTGCTGGGTAGGCAAGTGGAACAAAGGCTTCATGCTCTGTGATCTGATTTGGCGGAATGTCAAGCGTCTCCATCGCCTGACGGACTCCCATAGCTTGTGCATAGACACGATACTTTGGTGTGTAGCCTTCGGGGTACAGCCAAATGCCCAGTTCGGTGGAATCCGTTATTTCTTCACCCACGGAGTGGTAGTGGATATCAAACCGGACTTTCGAATCAGCCTTCAATAATTTACCGGTGTTCTCTCGGAACAAGTCGCCGATTTTTCCAACTGCGAATTCGGTCAAATAGGAGCCGCTACCCGGAACTTCGACAGCCGACACGCGGTCTTCTGGTTTTTCGTCCTGCATCAAATACATGACTGCATGATGCACGATGGGACGTCCTTCAAGTGACGGTCGGACCTCTAGGGCCTCGACCCATCGGTCGGTTGTCAACCCGGTGTCGACAATCGGCTGATACCATTGGTCTTGACCTTCAGCGTCCTGTGTCCATGGCGTCGAACGAATGATCAGGTCGGGGTCACCAAGCTCCTGGTACTTGTCAGAGAGGCGCCAGATGTCATCAGTCGGCCAGTTAACAGCCTTGGGTAGGTCCGCGGGGTTGCCTTGGGGTGCACCGGCATCGACCCACCGAACAACGGTACTTATTTCGTCGTCGGTCAGTGAAATGTCATTGGCGAACTCTTGGATACCAACGGTTGGATCAAGATGCCACGGTGGCATGGCACGACTCGCGACCTTGTCCTTAATTGCGCGCGCCCACGGTCGAACCTCTTGATAACTCACGAGTGACATCGGAGCCATACTTCCCGTCCGATGACAACCTTGGCAGCTGCGTTGGAGGATGGGTGCCACATCTTTCGAGAAGGTAACGTCCGTATTGGACGAAGTTTGTGCACCTAGTGGCACGGTGGCGACAAGTACGGCCGTTATTGCAATTAAAGCGCGCATAAGATTTCCCATGAAAAGTTCTCCGTGTTCAACAAGTTGTTACTCTACACGAATTGAGACAAAAGCGTTGGTCCAACAGCAAAAGAAACCGCCAGCCATAATATTCCCCTGCGGTCCCGAGTCATCCCAGGCCAGAACCCGGACGATGTAATCGCCAGGCTCACTGAATTTGGCCGAAGTCTCAGCCTTGCCGTCACTCTCTATGTCTGGCATTTCGTTGTCAAATTCAACAGCGCCAGGCCCACGGTATTTACTCCATGCGACTCCTAAAAGTGGCGGACGGTCCGACGGTCGTTTCTTGATACCGTCGTCTGAGACCCAAAGCGCGAGCGGCACTTGCTGTCCCACCGACCCTGTAATTGTGTG
>CAZDQD010000056.1:0-80540 GCA_964507425.1 uncultured Vicinamibacteraceae bacterium | reverse complement strand
CATAACGGTTACACTGCGCGGCGGTTCGTCTACGGCGGGGTGGGTTGCAACAGCGGTCGGAGCCGATGGAAGGCGAATGTCGAATACGTGCACACCAGACGGTTGGTCGACTACGAAGGCGAACTCGCCGGAAGTACTGACTGACCGCTGGAAACCTGGGGTTTCAACCGTAGAGCTGCGCGTCGGCTCGCGAGTATTACTGATGTCAACAATTTCTAGTCAAGTCATTAAGTTGCTAATGATGGCATGAGTTCCAATGGTTGAGACATCGACAGCCTGTCCTGGTGTTGGGTACATTCCGACTGATTGAGGCGAGGTGTCGTTGCTAACGTGGACTATGTGTAAGCCCTCCAGTCCCACCGCGAGGTAGGCTCGGTCCGATTCGACCGACATAGCGTAGATTTGGTCTGGCATTTCAAGATGTCCGAGTTCGACAAGTTCCTGTATGTCCGAGATATCGAATACCGTGAGTGTGGATCCCGAGGCTACATAGGCGGTCTGTCCAGAGATAGCGACTTGCGCAGCAGGAATGTCGACGCTCGTTACTAGTTGCAGTTGAGCAAATACAGGCGCCGCAAGAAACACTAGGTATATTGTCTGTATCGCGATTCTCATCACGATTGACGACCTCGCTCACGTTCAACGAGTTTCCTGCGAAGAATTTTTCCTGATGGGACTTTCGGGATGGCATCAATGAATTCGACTTTTCGCACCTTTTTGTATGGTGCGACCTGGTCAGCGACGTGGGCCATGATGTCTTCTGCAGTAGCATCCGCATCAGCTCGAAGCACGACGAACGCTTTTGGCACCTCACCGGCTTCATCGTCCGGACTTGGGATTACCGCTGAATCTGCGACCGCAGGGTGAGATTGTATGACTGCTTCAAGTTCAGCAGGTGCGACTTGAAACCCTTTATATTTAATTAGTTCTTTGAGACGATCGACTACGTAGAGATATCCGTCGGTGTCAGCTTTTCCGATATCTCCTGTGTGCAGCCAGCCGTCCTCGTCGATCATGTGTTTGGTTGCTTCTATGTTGTTTAGATACCCCTTCATGACCTGAGGACCACGGACCCACACTTCGCCGAGTTCCCCGGTGTCACAATCTTTGTGGCTACTGGTGTCGACAATTCGCCACTCCGTATTGGGGAGAGCCGGACCAACGGACGTGACTTTTAGTTCTTTGTCTCGTGGGTTCGTATGGGTGACGGGACTCGTTTCCGTTAAACCGTATCCTTGGCGGACTACCATGTCGTTTCGGGTCGCCGCACCGCGTGCCACGGGTTCTGGGAGTGGCGCTGCGCCGGACATAACATTCTGTAACTTAGAGATGTCGAATTGGTCGACCAGCGGATGCTTCGCAAGGGCTAGCACGATTGGCGGAACAAGATACGCGACAGTAACGGCGTGTTGCTGGAGGAGGGTGAGGAATTGTTCGAGGTCGAACCTCGGCATTGTCACGATCGTGGCACCGGCCCGGAGCGCCGCACTCATAATAACGGTCATCCCATAGATGTGGTAAAACGGCAGAATACCGATGAGGGTGTCATCGGGTGTGAGTTGCTCGACGGCCCTGGTTTGTGCAAGGTTTGCAACGAGATTGCGGTGAGTCAGCATGACACCCTTTGGCGTGCCGGTCGTCCCGCTTGAATAGGGTAGTGCCACTACATCCTCCGTCGGGTCGATGTGCACCGTCGGAAGGTCATCAGTTTCTAGAAGCAAATTTGAAAACGGGGTTGCCCCTTCCGCGGTTCCAAAAACAAACACCTCCTCGACGGCGGTCTCCTGAACCGCGTCCAATACGACTGGTAACAGTTGTGGAATCGTCACCACAAATTTGGCGGCAGAGTCGAGAAGTTGACGTCGAACCTCAATAGCGTTGTACAGTGGATTCATGGTGGTATTGACACCACCCGCCAACGCAACTCCGAAAAAAGCCAAGGCATACTCTGGGATATTCGGGCTATAAATCGCGAAAACATCACCGGATTTGAATCCGCGCTCGGAAAGTCCTGTTGCTACAGATCTTACGGCACTCTGTAACTCCAGATATGTGAACGCTCGTCCGGTCGGGCCATCGATCAGTGCGGGTTTCTCAGGCCACTGACTTATATTTTCAAATAGATAGTCCGGCAGTGGAACATTCGGAATTTCGACGTCTGGAAAAGGGCTCTTGTAAGTCATGGAGAGGACCTTTGGTTAGTTCAGTAGCGTTCCCCCATCGATGGGAATGACAGCACCGTTTGTGTACGCGCCAGCACGGGAAGCCAAATAGATTGCGATACCGGCCATTTCCTCTGGGTGTCCAATCCTCCCGAGTGGACAGGCCTGTTCGATGTCGGAGCCATATTCTTTCAGAATATCCGCAGTCATCTTACTCCTAAAAAACCCGGGCGCAATGGCGTTGACCGTGATGTGCCTTGGCCCGAGTTCAACGGCAAGTGTACGGGTTAAATGGTGCACCGCAGCTTTACTAGCCGAGTAGGCGAACGTTCCTGTTCCGACTAATTGGTCAACGTGGAGCCCATCCATCGACCCGATGTTGATAACGCGTGCCGGGTCGTCAAATGTTGCACTGGTTTGGAGTAGTGGGGTCAGGTCACGTGTCAGTAGAAATGGCGAAGCCACATTTAGGCCTAATACTTTGTCAAATGCCGACGGCGGGTATGCCTCGTACGGTGCTCCCCAGCTGGCACCGGCGTTGTTCACTAAGACGTGCAGTTGGTCTGTGCTGGACGTAAGTGCTTTGATTAATGCTGCTCGACCTTCGACAGTTGACACATCTGCTGGTAGTGAGAAACAGGGGCCTATGGTTGATAGTTCTAGGGCGGTTTCGTCACAGACGCTTTGTTTCCTTGATGAAATGAAGACTTTCGCTCCCGCTTTCAGTAGGCCTTCTGCGATCATGAGTCCGATTCCTCGTGACCCTCCCGTGACCAGAGCGACTTTACCTTCAAGCGAAAAGAGTGACGTGATATCGATGTTGTGCATGGAGAAACGATTCTAACAGGCACGAAACATAGATCTTGGCAAGATTGAGCTAAGTGTTCGAAGCCGCTTGGGGTAAGTCATTCTGCAAGTGGCCGGTCTATAGTGTAGTAGTCTCAACAACACTGTTATGGCTCGTCAATGTGTAGTCCTGTTCCTCACGCTGTTAGTTACTGGGTATGTGACTGTGACAGCCCAATCCCGTTCCAGTGCACCACGAATTGAACCAGTGGATGCGTTAGAGTTGACAACTGACGTACGCGCTGGGATTGAAAGTTTTGGCGGAGACGCTGAATCCGCGACAAATTTGCAGCTCACTCTTGCGCGGCACCCGCCAGCGCTACATGGGCTTGGTCCGCTTTCTAACTATTTGCGTCGCCAATCGATGGTTACCGTTGTAGACCAGCTTCTCATGGGTTTGCGGGTTGCGTGGCTTTGTCAATCCGAAGCGATGTGGGCCGAACTAGCCTTTGAGGCTAGGGCTGTTGGGCTTGGCGATCGTGAAATTCGACAGGTTGCTGGAGGCCCCGATGCAGGTTGGGGCGATTGGGACGGCACGGTTTTGCGAGCGGCTGACGAGATTTATCGAGATTCATTTCTTAGTGACGATTCATGGCAGAGAATGGCAGCTCGCTATGATGCGCAGCAATTACTCGACGTGATTTTTTCTGGAGCCGAATTCATCATGCTGTCCATGATGGCCAATAGCTTCGGCGTTCAGCCGGATGATAGATTTCCGGATCGTTTCCCAGCGGATGTCGAATATCAGCCACTTCTGGCGCGTCCGGCCCAGACACGACTTACGGAAGCACGTCTCGAGCCAATAGTCCGTGAGGATTGGTCTGCCGAAGTTCGGCAGCTGTTGGACCCGGCTGGCACAGGGAGTGCCGTGCTAAACCTGTACGCGACTCTGGCACGGCATCCTACCTTCTTTCGTCCACGTGCCGTGCAATCGGCGTATATCCGAACGGGCGCTACGCTCTCGGATCGTGCCCGAGAGATCCTCATCCTCAGAATAGGCTGGCTCTGTGGTTCTGAATATGAATGGTCCCAGCACGTGCGCGTTGCACGGCGTATTGGGATGAGTGCGGATGAGATTCGGGATATTGCCGTGGGGGCCACGGCGTCTAGATGGAACCCTTTTGAAGCGGACCTTCTCAAAGCGACTGATGAATTACATCAGCAAGATGCGGTTTCTGACGCAACATGGAGCGCCTTGTCGAGCCGATACGGTACCGGACAGTTGATCGACATGGTCATTACCGTTGCCGGGTACCGGATGGTTTCAATCGCTCTTAATTCGCTAGGCACTCAGCTGGAACCGGGACGTCCGCGGTTTCCGGATGTCGACCGGTGATAACCATTTGAGCCCCTGTAGTCAAAGTCGCAGGTTTGGGTTAATTGTTTCTCGGAAAAACAGGCTTAGTTTCGACGACGTCGTAGCGGTCGAAGACATTGTGAATTACGTAGGGATCTTGAGCGTAGGTCGCTTTCGCCTCGTCCAAACTGTCGGCTTCCAGAATGATGAGACTTCCAACCATGTCTTGGTTTTCGTTAAGAAGTGGTCCTCCGTAGTGGAGTCGTCCAGCGGCATCCAGTTTGGCCATATGTTCAAGATGTGCCGGCCTGTTGTCTCTGCGATGTTCCAAGCCGGGTCTGTCATGAGCGATGAGTGCATACAGGGGCATTGCGTTTCTCCTTGGTCTAGTTTGACATGATTGCTACGTGCGAGCGGTCGCGTCTCGCATGAGGGTGTGTACTGATTGTCCGCGTCGTGAACTTCGCCGTGTCTCAATCTGAGAAGTTAGAGGGAAAGGTTTCATACGTCAGCGGCGATATTGTACGACAGAACTGAGCCAATCGATGAGTGCATTTAAGGTGCAATCTAAGGGAAAGTCAATTGCGGCCTGGTGTCTTTATGATTGGGGTAATTCAGCTTTCACTACGCTCGTTGTTACGTTTTTGTATGCGACGTTCTTTGCTGAAAATTTCGCTGAAGATTCTGGTCGAGGCACCGCACTTTGGTCGAGGGGTATCACTCTCAGTGCGCTTGCGGTTGCCGGGTTAGCTCCCATCGCAGGACGACTCGCTGACTGTGGTGACAGACGTCGGCATCTCATTGCCTGTGTCCTCATTTGTGTCGGTTTTACGACGGCCCTGACGTTTGTTCAGCCTGGACAGCCGCATGCTGTTATTACGGCGTTGGGATTGTTTGTCGTTGCCAATGTGGCGTTCGAATTGAGCCTCGTTTTCTATAACGCATTTTTGCCGTCATTAGCGGCGCCTGGCCAGATAGGTAAAATTTCTGGTTACGGCTGGGGTTTAGGTTATGTGGGTGGACTGTGCACGTTGGGCATAGCGCTATTAGGGTTCGTGTCAGAAACGCCATGGTTCGGTATGGCTACGGAGAATGGCTTCAACATACGGGCGACGAATTTGTTGGTTGCGGGTTGGTTTTTAATTTTCTCAATTCCAATGTTTATCTATCTTCGGGACGATGATGCCAGTCGGGCGCCGGTTCAGTTGAGGTCTGTGTTTGGCGATCTCTTGCAGACGTTTCGATCGCTCTGTAAGTACCGTGAGATCAGCGTTTTTCTTATTGCCCGTCTTCTCTATAACGATGGATTGGTGACGATATTTGCATTCGGCGGTATCTATGCAGCCGGGACGTTTGGATTTACGTTTCAAGAACTGGCCATGTTTGGCATCGTGATTAATGTTGGAGCTGGGATGGGCGCGCTTTTATTTGGTTTTGTTGATGATCGAATAGGTGGAAAAAAGACGATCGCTGTTAGTTTGGTCGCACTTAGCGCTGCGACTATCCTTGGTGCGCTTGCACCAAATCGGACGTGGTTCTGGGTGGCAGCGGTATTAGTAGGTGTCTTTGCAGGACCAAACCAATCGGCTAGCCGTTCGCTCATGGCACGGTTAGTTCCATCACAACATGCGGGAGAGTTTTTTGGATTTTTTGCCTTTTCTGGCAAAGTGACGGCATTTCTCGGGCCATTGCTATTGGGACTCGTCGCTGACGCGTATGGTCAGCGGACGGGCATGGCAAGCCTGCTAGTGTTTTTTATTTTTGGAGGGCTCATATTGTGGAGGGTAGATGAGAAACGGGGCGCCATTTCTTCCTCTATCGCGTAAGGCGTTGAGATGTAACGATCGAGAGACGTTGGTGCTAAAGTAGCTGTAGCAACCTCATGATTCTAGGTTGCATTTTACTACTGACTCAGCGTGGTCACCTCAGGAACTGTAACTTTGGGAGGCATCGTCTTTTCGTATGGCACCACAATACTATTTGGTTCTGCATCTTGTCTCACTTCTCTTGTTAGCTGGTGTAACGTTTGCGGCACTCGCCGCGCCGCAGCCCGAACGCCGAAAATTTTCATTAATGTGGTCGGGCATCCTTTCGCTTGTTGTCCTGGTTTCTGGGTTTGGCCTTCTGGCTAGACTGGGCCTGCCATTTCAGGGGTGGGTTATTGTCAAGTTGGTGTGCTGGATCGCTCTTGCGATGATGACCCCGATGGCGTTCCGACGTTCAGCGCAAGGCGCGCTATGGTCTCGCGTTACGATTGCTGCGCTTGTTATAGGCGTGTTAATGGTTGAGCTTCGACCATTCTAAGCGTAGGTATGGGGCGGTAGTGTTAACCCTTCGCTACTTCGTGTGTGCATGAACGTGATTGAGAACCGTCGCTGTTTTGCCGAAGGGTATGTCAATGCGAGAAGTTGATGGACTAATGGCACTTGAGGACCTTGCTGGGCAACAGGTTGGGGCGAGTGCTTGGGTCACGATTACTCAGGAGATGGTCGACCAATTTGCGGACGTCACGTTTGATCATCAGTGGATACATGTCGACGTAGAGCGCGCTCAGCGAGAGTCTCCCTATGGCGGGCCAATAGTTCACGGATTTTTCACCCTGTCTCTGATTCCATACTTTCGGCAGCAGTGTCTAAGAATTACAGGTGTGGGTCAGGTCATTAACTACGGTGTTAACAGGGTTCGGTTCCCTAATGCAGTTCCTGTTGGCGCGCGGATACGTGGTGTTCAAACTGTGCGTTCAGTTGAACTGACAGGTTCCGATAGGGCGAGAGTCACAAGTGAGTTTGTTGTCGAGATCGAAGCCGAGGAGAAACCTGCTTGTGTGGCGGAGACTGTTAGTTTGATCATCGCGTGACTGGAACCCGTTCCTTAATTGCAAACTCCGGTCCGTATGATTTGTGAACCTGAGGTGACTTTTTAGGTGGTGTGTGCGAGGTATGGGATCGTTTGTGGACCTTCCGGGAGGACGCAGAGGGTCGCATCGGGACCAGCGCGACGGAGTTGTTCGGACGTCACCGATTCGATATCGTCGATTGGTGTCAGGTGCGCTGCACGCACTTCGTCGTGGGAGAGGCCGTCGGTTTTGAGAAACACCTCGGCGAGTCCCTGAATCTGTGCTTGGATCTGTACTTCCCACTGGTCATGTCGGTTGTGACCCGGGGCACAGATCATCTCAAGCAATTCTTTGGGGGAATCTTTTGCGCCGAGAAGTGTGCCGTAGTCACCGTGTGACGGAAGGCCGTCTGTGCATTCAGCTGCACAGATGATCGCGCCTCCCCGTTTGACTACTTGTGCTGCCGCCGACATGCCCTTGACGCTTTGGTACAGGTTTTGGTCCAGTGGATATCCGCTGTTTGTTGTTACGACGACATCAAAAGGACTGGTAAACGCTTGCATGGCAGTCTGCTGTACTCGTTTGGTCATGGTTCGATGAACATCGAACAAGCTGCCGGCGGCCACACTGGTGATTTGACGGTCTTTGTTAATGGCTACATCGACACTGAAGTGAACACCCACGTGTGTTGCGATTCGCCTGATCGCATCGTGAATGGGGTTTCCCTCCGTGATTCCCCATCGTGCGTTAGGATGCCGGATCATTTCTGCGTCGTGCAGGCGCATGGTTGTCTGGAACCCTGCGAGTCCTGGCGCAACAAGTTTTGGGCCTCCACTAAACCCGGCAAAGAAATGTGGCTCGACAAATCCTGTCGTTATTCTGACGTCAGCTCGTGCCCAATGTCGGTTTAACCAAACGGGGATATCAGTGTCAACTTGACCAAGGTCAACAAGGTTCCCTTCGTCGAAGGCATCGTGGTTGACGACGTGGTACCGATCGACGATCGGTTCGCTCAACATTTCAACGAGTTCAGATCGTGTGCAGGCTCGGTGAGTACCGGTTGCAACGGCAATGACGATATGGTCGTCAGGAACATGCGCTAGTTCGCCAAGGAGAACTGGAAGCAATGTGTGACTCGGCATTGGCCGAGTGATGTCACAGACAGAGATCGCGACGGTTTGGTCCTTAGAGACCAGCTGTTGGAGAGGTCGAGTGCCAAGTGGTTGCCTGAGTGCATGCTTGATTGCACTGGCTTCATCCGGTAGTCCAGGAACATAAGTCGGTTCTAAGACCGTAGTTCGACTATCCGGAAAATTGACGGGAAGGCGCCCACGCCCATATGCGAGATTGACGTTCACGCGGCAATCATAACGCGTCAGTGACCAAGACGCTGATGACGGCGGTAGCAGCTTGCTTTGCGCGTGATTCTATTTCTGTATCAGACAGCGTGCTGAGTGGATGTTGGATCACAGCTGGGTTTAGCAGGTCTGCGCCGAGCGCGGTCCGTTGGACTTCTGCTTCATGTAGAAAGGCGTCCGTTACGATGACCGCTGTCGGAATCCCACGCTTTTCAAGCTCAACTGCGTCGTGCAAACTGCACGAGGTGCACGACCCTCAATCACCGATAGCTGTGATCGCGATGTCGGCACTTTCTGCGATCGTATCAATCAGTACGGATTCGGCTTGTTTTGAAAAGCTCTGTTTAGTGAAAAATTGTATTTGTCCTACCGAGACCGTGGTCTCTAATTGGTTGGCTACATGCCTGAGAAGTTTAGAGGCGTTCCATTTTGAATTGTCGAGGAATCCGATGCGGAGACCATTGAGTGACGTACGCCTCGGAGCTAGAGCCATCGGGGTTACAGTCACGCTACCTCGGGGATCATAAACCACTTGTCCGGAGGGTAAACGCTGTTCGGTCATGTGATCATTCTTTCAAATAGAAACGAGTTGTTTACAGCTCACAGGTGCCATCCACGCAGGTGCCGACCGCAGGGTGATGACCATCGAGGCACCGCAGTACCGGTGCGCTCATGTGGCCCCAGCCAGGGAGAAACGCCGAAAAACGGCCGGCAGTCCCTCCTGCAACGAAGAGATGAATATCGTCTGGTGTTGGCACGATCGGAATTCTCGCACCAGATTCCCGTTTGTACCATTTGGGTAGGTTGCGGTTGTAGATCTTACCGTAGCGACCATGAAAACTGATGTCGTCATACGTGTTCGTCGTATTTTCCCACAGATATTTACGCACGTCTTGTCGGGTCCAGCGGTTGTCGGCGATCGTGGTGGCGTGTTCAGGCCCAATGATCACAGCACAAGAGCCACTACTCACTGCGTTGTTGTGAGCGATTGTGCTCATTGCGGATACCACGCTATCCAGGACACCTTCTGGATCGTTGGCGACATGATTGGTGACACTATGAGGTCCTTCAGCAGCAATACAAAAGACAGTGCTATCGCTCGCTTCGTAGCCTTGTTCGACATGATAAGGCGACCATGGACTTTCTTCCTCATTTTCCGCAATACAGAACGTGTATTTTCCAGGGTGACCGAGCGTGCTCTTATCAAGATCGCCAGGCCAGGCTCCACCGACGTTGAGCAGAACTAACCGGATAGCACGTCCTATCGTGGCATTTGCACGACAGCCGGACCCAAATACATTAGAGCCAGAGTTCAACCCAATGTCTTTCCGGATTGGTCCGTTAACAATCATCAACGGCGCAGCCATATGTGTAGTTGCTTGGACACCGTTTAAGTTGAAATGGGGGCTAGTCAGTGCCTTAATGGCCGTTCGAACAATTGGTGCATATGCAGGAAGGCAGCCTGCGAGCACGAGATTAGTAGCAAGCACTTCTCTAGTGAGTGAACCCCAGCGTGGTGGAATTCTGGCTTCAACAACAGTCGGTTCACCACCGAGTGCCGCAATCATTTGACTCATGCGTTCTGGTGTCGGAGGCACAACCGGTAGGCCATCGGTCCAACCCTGTTCGAAATACCATTCGACTAGGTCGAGATCGTTCCGTGGTGATGGCGATTGAGTCGTCGGCATTTGTCAGTCTCCGAAACTCTTATTGTGTGAGGCTAACTGTTTGAGCAATGAGGAAGGCTGAAACCATTCTCCGTGCAGGTCATACAGCCGACTCATCATGTCGTAGACGGCACGGAGGCCAATGGTATTAGCCCAGAACATTGGTCCTCCTCGAAATCGGGGAAAGCCGTAACCGTGTATCCAAATTACATCGATATCACTCGCACGAGTTGCTATGCCTTCATCAAGAATCTTCGCACCTTCATTAACAAGCGGATATAAACAACGAGGAATGATGTCGGTATCCGACATCGGTTGGCGTGCGATTCCAAGTTCTTCAGAAACGTCACGAATTAGCGCGTCAATAATAGGATCTGGTGTCGCGGTTCGGCTGCCCGGCGCGTACTGGTACCATCCTGCGCCCGTCTTCTGACCGAAGCGTCCCATTTCACAGATACGGTCCGCAAGTGGTGAATACCGTAAGTGACTAGGTCGCGCTGAAGCTTGCTGCTGTCGCACACTCCATCCGATATCGAGGCCAGCCAAATCGGCCATTTGAAAAGGTCCCATAGGGAACCCAAAGTCGTAGAAGACTTGGTCAATCTGTTGTGGTGTGGCCCCTTCCTCGAGAAGAAAGTCGGCTTGGCGACGGTAGGCGTACAGCATGCGATTACCGACGAAACCGTCGCAGACACCCACGAGAACACCTATTTTTCTGAGACGTTTTGACAATGCCATCGTTGTTGCGATTGTTTCGACCGAGGTCGCATTGCCACGCACGTTTTCCATTAGCTTCATCACGTTGGCGGGGCTAAAAAAGTGAGTTCCTATTACCTTATCGGGGCGGGACGTGACGGCCGCTAGTTCGTCAATGTTCAGCGTTGATGTGTTCGATGCAAGAACCGCGTCAGGCTTACAGGCCTGGTCCAGTGTTGCGAAGACGTGTTTCTTTAATTCGAGGTCTTCAAATACAGCCTCGACGACAAAGTCAGCCTTGGCAATTTCTTCGTAGTCCAAAGTGGTACTGATGCGCGCGAGCCGTTCGTCTCGTTCAGATGTTGATAGGCGCCCTTTCGTGACGGCGTCACGATACCTGTTGCGAACAATGTCCATTCCACGATCTAAATTTGTTTTAGAGGTTTCAAGCACAGTGACTGGAATTCCAGCGGTTGCGAAGTTCATCACAATGCCACCCCCCATCGTGCCACATCCGACGACGGCAGCTGCGGTAACTGGTCGAGACGGCGTGTCTTTGGGGACGTCAGTAATCTTGGCAACCTCGCGCTCGGAAAAAAAGACGTGACGTTGTGCTCTTGATTGGTCTGACGTTACTAACCGAGAGAACACCTCACGTTCTTTTTTTGCTGCCTCTGCGTACGGTACGGTGAGGGCAGTTTGTACACATGCGATACAGGCGTAGGGGGCGTCAAACCCTCTGGCACGCTTCGCGATCTTCGTTCGATAGGCGTCAAATAGTTCTGGTTGTCCTTGCGCCTCAATAAGTTTTGCATTCAGTGTTGACGCACGCCGAAACGGGAGTTTTGAATCGACTAATTCCTGGATACGAGTCGCCGCGGCTTCAATGAGGTCGCCTTCGACGATAGCATCAACGATACCAAGGGTGAGGGCTTCTGTTGCATTGAGCAATCGGCCTGTGACGATGACATCGAGCGCGGCTTCCACTCCAATCAGTCGGGGTAGTCGCTGTGTTCCACCAGCGCCAGGGACGAAGCCGAGCGTGACCTCTGGTAGACCAAGCCGTGTGCCGGGTAGTACGAGTCGTTCGTGACAACCGAGTGCCACTTCCAGGCCGCCGCCGGCTGCCACACCGTGTATGGCTGCAATAACGGGTTTGCTGCTCGCTTCTATGTTGTCGATGACCCCTGGAAGAAATGCTGTGCCTCGAGGTGTTGGTTGTCCGAATTCACTGATGTCGGCTCCAGCACAAAACATTCGCCCGTGGCCAGTGATAATGATGCCGGCCACGTCCGAACGCGACTGAACCAAAGAAAATTGGGTTTCCAACTCGTTACGAACAGAGAAGCTCAAACCGTTAACAGGAGGGTTGGTCAATCGAAGTATGGCTATCCTATCGCGATACTCAATCTCAACGGACCCTGGCATTGTCTTATCTGTGAAGGTAGGTGGAGTACGACATATAGTTATTTTGAAACTATGCTAGTGAGGCACTAGATTCAACGTTGGTACTGAACCACCACAGGCTATTCAGCAGGCGATGCCTTTCATGATTTGACCGTACGCTTCACGTGCCTTCTCTTTCATTTCCTCATCGGTAGCGTCTTGTATTGGGTGCGGCACGTACACCGCTTGTGTCGCAAGATCTGGCATGCCTAGTGCTCGCGATTGCCTTTCGGCAGCATCGACGAACTCCGACGATGCCACCATTACTGTTGGGATACCGCGTGTTTCGTAGTCCGACAGGTCGTGCACACTGCACGACGTACAGGACCCTCAATCAGCGAGCGCTTGGATCACGGCAGAGCAACGTTCTGCCACCTCGTTACGGAGATCCTCAGGTGCCGGTTTTGTAAATGTTGGCTTTTTAAGGCGAATAACATCTATGGTCGGATTTGCTGCACGAATGAGCGTTTCTAGTTCGTCGCAAAAAACATCCCCACGTGGTTTTGAGATGTCGATGATACCGATGACGCCCTGATTAATAGGACGACGTTCCGCTAGTTGGCGGCCGATCGGTTCGTGTTCATCGGTCGGGTCCAGGATGACAGTTGTGGTACTCATTAGGCTTCCGTGACAGGCTCACGTCACTCTAGCACAGCCTATACTTAGGGTGACGTGACTTCAAAAAATATCTGTATTGGTGGCGTTATCGCGGTTAGCGTGTTTTTTACAGCGTGCGGAAATGCAGTTAATGAGCCGAGGGACCGTGAAGTGCCCGTGCCACCTTCTGAGGTCGCAACTGAACAGATGGACGAGCTTTTGAAGGGTGCTGTTGGTCGGCAGGATGTTCTTGGGGTTGTTGCAATGGCCGTTGACAAGAACGGTGTGCTCTACCGCGGAGCGTTCGGAACCGCTGATGATGTCCATGATATGCCGATTCGAACGGATGCGATTTTTCGGATTGCGTCAATGACTAAACCCGTCACGTCGGTTGCGGTGATGCAGCTTGTTGAGCGTGGGGACGTGCTTTTAGATGGACTGGCTGCTGAATATTTACCAGAACTTTTCAAGGTCAAAGTTGTTGAGGAATTTGATACTGAGAACGGAACCTACTTGCTTCGTCCCCCTGAGACTGCAATAACTGTTCAGCAGTTATTAACTCACACATCTGGTTTTGGCTACGCGTTTACAAGTAGCACCCTCAGAGATTATCAGCCAGAGGCAGAAGACGTAGATGTTGTTGGACCATTGTTATTCGATCCCGGTACCGCGTGGCAATATGGGACCAGCACGGATTGGCTTGGCCGTTTGGTGGAACGGGTCTCAGGGCAAGACCTTGACACATATTTCCGTGAACATATTTTTGCTCCACTGCAGATGTTAAATACCGGGTTCAATGTGCCAGAGTCCTCTTGGGCACGCATTGCGACATTAGCTCACCGTCAGCCTACGGGAACATTGTTTCAAGATGTTCGTGAAGATCCGTCAGTTGTGGCTACCTACAGCGGAGGTGGCGGACTTTTGTCAACAGCTGATGATTATGCTCGATTCATGAGGATGTGGCTCAATGGTGGAATACTTGACGGAAGACGGGTTCTGTCGGCTGAGACAATCGCCCTGATGGCTGAGAATCACATTGGGGATCTAGCTGCAGGAGGTTGGGTCTCAGCGCAGCCTGACCGGTCGAACGATTTCAAGCCGACGGCAGAAGGTAGGGGACGTTGGGGGCTTGGTTTTCTTGTCAATCTTGATGACGAGCCTGACCGCCGAATGGCAGGAAGCCTTGCGTGGGCAGGACTATACAACACATATTTTTGGATTGATCCCAGTTCTGATGTCGCTGGGGTACTGCTTACGCAGGTGCTACCGTTTGGAGACCCTCAGGTGCTTTCGGTATTTGAAGAGTTTGAGCGGGCTACGTACTCGCTTGCTGAGGTCGTGCGCTAATCAGACACAAACGTCATGTAAACCCATCCCGGACCACTTCCTGAGGTAGTTGTTTTGGGATTACGCTTCTATCACGCGGGTCACAGCTTTTGAACTAAGCCCGAGACCTCCACTAGCCCAACCTCCGACGGCCGCCGAAAACTTACCGGCGGTTCCCCCGGCGACCATGATGAGGATGTCTTCGGGGCTTGAGAATTTTGGTATTTTCCCCTCGAGTGCATCTTCACGTATCTGCCCAGCGTGATCCAGCCAGTCTTTTGGTACGGCTTTGAGTGGTGTGCCTTTGTGACATTCCTCGTTCGGCAGTAAATCACGCAGTGGTCGGGCTGTTGTGTCTTGAATCTGAAGTCGGAGATCAGATTTTGAATAGTTGTCTCGTTCGAAGGTGCGCGCATGTTCGGGAGAGACGACTAGGAGTGCCTGGTCCATTCCGTGGAGTTTGACATGGGCGATCGATTCCATAGACAGGCCCATGCTAATGGCGAGGGAACGCGCGTTTCGTGAAAGTTGGTCTCGAACTGCTCGTGGGGCTTCCGCGGCAAACAGAGTGACTGTGCTTTGATCTCGTTGAAACCCACGTTCGACATGGAGCGGTTCCCAGCAGCTAAGTTCTTCATATTCTGCTATGCAAACACCAATTTTCCCTGGCTGTCCAAGTGTTGACATGTCCACTTCGCCAGGACGGCCACCGCCAATATTTCGAACAATAAGTTGCAGCGCTCGACCGATCGTAGAGTTGGCACGTGTTCCTTGTCCGAACACATTCCGCTTAAAGTTGAGTCCGATCTCGTGCCGTATGGGTCCGTTGACAATGATGAGTGGCCCGACGAAATATGTAGTGGCCAAGACACCGTGGAGATTGAAATCATCTGTACATGCTGCTTCGAGAGCGGCGATAACGACGGGTAGATATTCCGGTTTACACCCGGCCATTACTGCATTGATTGCAACCTTTTCTATCGTGGCCGGTGCCAGGTTTGGAGGGACCGTAGCGACGATGTCTGTCGGTGCGCGTGAGGTGCCCTCCAACATTCGAAGCACACGATCTTCTGTCGGCGGCACGATCGGAAGACCGTCGGTTAATCCTTGTTCGTCAAGAAATTCATACAGGTCAAGGTCAACTGGAACGTTCACGCGCCGAGCACCGAGAAGTTGAGTGCCGCGTCTCACGGCTAGTCGACGAGCTATGTCTGGATCGTGCACGCGTGAACCGCAACCAGGTCTGAAATCAGGCAGCGTTATTCCGTCGTGGTCAACGCTGGGCGGCGTCGCGTTACAGTGCGTACCCGCCAATACGAGAAGTTGCTCCATGTCGCCTTTTGACCAGCCTTCGACGCTGGCCAATACAACACGTTTCGAGTCAGTGAGGAGTACTGCAGGAACCGCGTCAAAGCCGTAGTTATCCGAGACGTCAAATTCTGTGTCGAGTAATACGGTGAAAGTTAAGAGGTACTCGTTAACGAAGCGTTCCGTTTCTGAGGGATCGTCTTGAGAGATGCCGATGACCCGAAGTCCGGAGCGGAATAGAGCTTTGTACGCGTGCTCAATTACCGGGGCTGTTAGGCGGCACGTTTCACAGTCGTGTTTAAAAAAGAACAGGAGCGTAACGGCGGAGTTGTCCGTCTCACCAAAATTGTGTATTGCCTCCGTATTATCACGGAGCGTGAATGAAGGGGCTGTTGAACCTGTAAGCGGAAGCGTCGACACGTTCTTCTTCGTATACCATACACTCTCGCCCCGTGTTGCTGCTTCCGATCGAACTCGACTTCCTCGGCT
The DNA here is from genome assembly GCA_964507425.1 of uncultured Vicinamibacteraceae bacterium. Taxonomy (GTDB): domain Bacteria; phylum Acidobacteriota; class Vicinamibacteria; order Vicinamibacterales; family UBA8438; genus DTWD01. The sequence goes on along the minus strand of CAZDQD010000056.1, from coordinate 64,512 downwards.
ATGACTAGATCTGACTTTAGAAAGTATCTCGCTCTGTTCATGCTGTTCGCTTCCATGTTTTCGGTTGGTTTAGCTGCTGAGACGGTGGGACCTCACAGTGTGTTACAGCCTCCACAGCAGCGCCAGGATACCAACGGCGCTGAAGCACTCAGGATTTTTCTCGATTGTGGTCCATGTGATGATGATTTTTTACGTCGTGAGATTACGTTTGTGAATTACGTCCGTGATCGTCGAGATGCACAGGTGCATGTATTAGTAACCCGTGAGACCACTGGAGGGGGTGGCCGTGCCTGGACGTTAGATTTTTACGGATTGGAAATATTTGAAGGGCAGGACGATCAACTCATCTTTTACACGACGCAGGACGACACCGATGACAGCGAGCGACAGGCGCTTGCGCGAACGTTACGCCTCGGTTTGGTACGTTATGCAGTTCAGACCCACGTTGGTCAGGAGTTGGATGTGACTACGCTGTCTCCTGGTTTTGTCGCGGGTGCGAGGCAATCGAATGCGCAGCCCGACGATGACCCCTGGAGTTTTTGGGTTTTTCGGACTCGTTTCCGCATGTACGCGGACGCAGAAGAGCGCGACGAGACGCGTTCTATTGCGACATCTTTCTCGGCTAACCGCACCACTGATGCATGGAAGATTCGCCTTGGTGTTAACGCAAACTATCGCGAGGATACCTACGAATTAACGGATTCGACGTTCACACATGTTCGTCGTAACAATGCGTTGGATGCCCGTTTTGTTAAGAGCGTAGGCGAACATGTTGGCTTGGGTTTTGGTGGTTCTGCGGTCACTTCTAGTTTCAGAAATCAGGATCTGACATTGCGTATTGCGCCGGCCATCGAATACAACTTTTTCCCCTACTCAGAATCAACTAGACGGCAATTTACGGTTTCCTATTCTGCTGGTTACAACTCCTTTCAATACGACGAGGCGACGATTTTTGGGAAGTTCGAGGAACAACGTGTCAATCATGCTCTGCAGACTTCATTTGAGGTTAATGAACCGTGGGGGGAAAGTGATGTTACGGTTGAATTTTCGCAGTTTCTTGATAACGCTGACCAACGTCGGTTGGTGATATTTGGAGAGATTGATATTCGCTTATTCCGAGGATTCTTTCTCAATTTTGAAGGACATAGTTCGCTGATTCGCGATCAGATTTATTTGCCAAGGCGGGACGCGACAGATTCAGAAATTTTGGTTCGTCAGAGACAATTGGCCACTGACTACGAGTGGGAGTTTCGTGTCGGTTTGACCTACTCGTTTGGATCAATCTTTAACAATGTCGTCAATTCTCGCTTTGCGGGATCCAGCGGTGGTTTTATTCGCTCGTTTTAGTTCCATTGTGTCCCACCGTTACAGTTGGCTTCTCACTATTCAGGCAAAGCGAAAGCGACCAATTCAGGTACGGGCACGGCACCGACAGTTAATGCGACGTATTGCCGGCCGTCGATCATGTACGTCATTGGCGTCCCGATGGCTCCACCGGGAAGGTCGACGGAGCCGAGTTCGTTGCCGGTTGCCTTATCAAAGGCGACTAATCGAGGTCCATTGTTAGTCCCTCCAGTGGTTAAGGCAAACAATAAGAAGTCGGGCGTGACTAGCGGTCCGGCACGGCTACTGTCACCACCCAAGGGAGGCAGATTAAGTTCGCGCAGGAGTTGGTGATTCCGAATTCGGTCGCCGTCGCCCATCGGTTTCATCCAAACATGATCGCCAGTGTTGAGGTCAATTGCGGTCATACGTGAATACGGAGGCTTAAACAGTGGAAGCCCTTGAGGCATTTGCGGACGCGTTCGTGTTTCACCTCGACGTTCGATGACATCGAGCGTCGCACCTTCATCTGGAAGGGGTTCGCGATATTGCATGACTGAGTAGGCATTCGCTGAAGGGACGTAAAGGATTCCAGTCGTTGGATCAAATCCAGCACCAGACCAGTTTGCTCCGCCGCCCGAACTGGGACGTTGGATAGTGCCATCCCACGTGGGCGGCGTAAAAATTGGCCCGAGGCGGTAATCTGACACCGCATCAAGTGCCATTTGCCTTATTTCTGGTGTGAAGTCGACTAAATCATCTATTTCGGCGCCTTGGTATTCAAATGGTTCTGGCTTTGTGGGAAAGGGCTGTGTCGGAGATGGGACTTCACCGGGGACATCCGTGTCGGTTGCGACCGGACGTTCTTCGATCGGCCAGATGGGTTCTCCTGTTTCACGATTAAAGACATAGGTGAAGCCCTGCTTACTGATTTGGGCAAGCGCTTTTACTGGCTGTCCATTAACGACGACGTCGACGAGGTTTGGTGCCGCCGGAAAGTCCCAATCCCACAAACCGTGGTGTACGGCTTGGAAGTGCCACTCGCGTTGTCCCGTTTCGATATCGAGTGCCACGACGCTTTCCGCAAAAAGGTTGTCCCCGAGTCTGTGTCCGCCGTAATAATCCGGCGCCGGCGTATTTGTTGGGAGGTAGATCAGTCCGAGTTCAGGATCCGCACTCATCATTGTCCAGACGCCAACTTTTCCTGTGTGCCGCCATGAGTCGCCGGCCCACGTATCGTTGCCGTATTCATCGCCCTGCGGGATAGTGTGAAACGTCCACTTCGTCCTTCCGCTGATCGGGTCAAAGCCGCGCATCCAGCCGGGAGGTGCTTCCTTGGTAATGTTGAACGACGAGATGGATGCTGGCGTAATAACCGTGTCGCCAACAACGAGTGGTGGTGACTGTACCGAATACAGCAGCGCATTCAACCAGTCACGGTCACCCCGATCGGATCTTGGGAGATCGGCGATGAGGTCGAGTCGGCCGTTGTTGCCGAAGTCTGCGCACGGCTCACCAGTTTTAGCGTCAACGCAGATGAGGTAGCCACTCCCGGTCCCGGCAAAGATACGTTCATGTTCGCGGTCTGGTCCGTCTGACCAATATGCCACACCACGTTGATTCCAGCGCGCCGTCATGGTGGTGGTGCCTTCCTCGTAGGACTTGGGGTTGTAGACCCAAAGTGTTTCGCCGGTGATCGCGTCGATCGCTGCGATCTGAGATGTCGGCATGTTGATGAACAGGCGTCCGCCGACCATTAGAGGCGTCGCTTTGAGGTTCGTCAGATAGGGAGGCTGTCCATCACGCCATCTTTCCGGATCTTGGCGGAGGAGTTCCTCAAATATAAGCGGTGCCTCTGCCCTCCATTCCCCTCCACCAGGCGTGTCGAGACTGAGGTAGGCGTCCGCGGACTGCCACCTCCAGGCGATCTCTAGGTTTTCAAAGTTTTCACTGTTTACCTGATCAAGAGGTGAGTATTTCGACCCTCCGAGGTCGCCTCCGTATGTGGGCCACTCGCCATTGGTCGGGGCTCCCTGTTGGGCAAGAATGGGTGCGGATGCAGTTGCCACGAAAATAAAGACGAAAGAGATGGTCCAAAAGTTGGCTCGATTCCACATGCTGTCCTCACTCAAAGTGTAAACGACGGTGTGTGCCATGATACCGCAGGGTAGAATGCAGCATGGCACCTACGTCACGGGTTGGCCTCATGGCGGCATGCGTTCTGACCTGTATTAGTTTTGAGTTAGTGTGGAGCGCTGGGCAAGTTCTAGTAGCGTCCTCAGCCCAAGATCGTCCTCAGCCTGCCCCGGATCTGTATCACTGGGTGTTACCTGTTAATGAATCGGGAGTCGAGGTTGCGACCCTTCATCCTAATGATTGTTATGTCGTCCAGCAGGCGCAGGGAAATGGTTATTTTGGTTTGCCAACAGCTGTTTTGAGGCAATATCAAAGCCAACTTTCGGCGGCGTTTACCCACTCCGTTGACGATGATTCGTCCCCTCTCGAATGCACGGAGCGAAGTTGCCTCGACCTTCGTCAGATTATCGATGCATTGGAATTAGAATTGGAGTCAGTAAATAGTCGCCAGGTGCGAAACGTTGCGCATCGCCCCTCGCCCGTCGATTCGTTTTTTGGGGGAGCCTATACCGATGTTGGCTCGTCGGATAGAGGGCGGTTTCGGAATGCGCCTGAACAGCGGATGATTTTTCAGCATTTAGCAACAGCTCGTCGTGACAATTGTTATGAGGCCAAGTTGCCTCGCACTCTCACAATTCACGTGCGAGGTTACGGACGACAAACCGGGCAGAGTGGCATATACCAAGGGTTTTTGTATATTGAACATCATCATCCAGAGATTGCCGGTCAAACAACGGCGGATTAGAAAGCACGATAGACAAACGACAGGGAGACATGCCTGATGACTAAATTGTTTACAAAGCGTGTGGTGAGCAGTGCCTCGATTGTAATGATGGGTCTTACGGTAACAGCTATTTGGGCGCAGGAAACTGACCCGACGGATGGTCAAGCTGCGTATCGATTTGAAGAGATAGCCGATGGTGTGTTCTTTGCGGCGGGCACTGGAGTTATGACGACGATGAGCAACTCAATGGTGATCGTTAATGATGACCATGCGATGCTTGTTGATACGAGTGTGACGCCTGCTGCGGCTAGAAAATTAGTAGCCGAAATTCGAGAAGAGGTAACGGAAAAACCTATCCGTTATGTGTTTAACTCGCACTACCATTTTGATCATGCACATGGTAACCAGATCTTTGACGATAGTGTCGAGATTATTGGCCATGAATATGTACGGCTACAACATTTAGCGAGCCCTTTGATTCAACGGACAAATCGGACGTTTTCAGCTGCTATTCCACCACGGATAGACAGGCTGAAGGAACAGATTGCTGCCGAATCGGATGCTGCTGAACGCGAGCAGCTACAGTTCGATCTTCGTATCACCGAGGCGCATTGGAATGCGCTTCAAGAGACGGAGGTGAGAGCGCCGAATATTACGTATACCGACAAGATGACCTTAGTTGAAGGTGGCCGGGAAGTGCAGTTGCATTTTGTCGGGCGCGGACATACGGGCGGAGACACGATGGTTTTCCTCCCGGAAGAGCGGATTGTATTTACCGGAGATTTTTTTCAAGGTAGTCCAGGAGCACATCGGATGGCCTATATGGGTGATGGTTTCGTCAATGAATGGCCTGCGAGCCTTGAGAACCTTAAAGGGCTCGATTTTGATCTGATCGTGCCTGGTCATGGTGAACCATTTCGCGATCGACAGCAAATTGATGATTTACAGAACTTTATGCGTGATCTATGGACACGGGTTTCGGACCTTCGCTCACAGGGCTTAAGCTGGGAGGAGGCTGCGCGGCGTATTGACATGAGTGACTATGCGTCCATGTACGGGGCGAGTGCAGAAAATATTGATACTCGGGCGGTTCTCAGGATTTATGAAGTGTTGCAGATTCAACATCCCATGTAGTGGTGCTCTGCGTCAGTAGCACGCTGTTTCTGACACTTCACACGTAAGCGATAGGGTTCAGTCGTAACGTATGGTGTTGTGTGCCTTCGGACAGAGGCACTTTAAACCAGTCGCGTGGACAAGCCGATGTCGAGTCATTCCAATCAACCGTGGTACCGAACCGTCACTCCCGAGCAATGGAAAGCTTTCCTTGCGACGTTTCTGGGATGGCTTCTTGTTGGTTTCGATTTCACCATCATGACTTTCATTCTGGTCGACATCCAGAACAGTTTTACTGTGAACAGTGCTCTTGCGGGGGCTCTCGGAACAGTTACGTTGGTGTTTAGGTTGGTTGGTGGTTTTGGTGCTGGACTAATGGCTGACCGCTGGGGACGTAAGCTTCCACTGATGCTATCGATTCTCTGGTTTTCCCTTTTTGCCTTTTTGAGTGGATTTTCTACTTCATATGCCATGTTGTTCGCCTTCCGTGCATTGTTTGGAGTGGGGATGGGAGGAGAATGGGCGGCGGGCATGCCACTTGCGATTGAACACTGGCCAACAAGGCTCAGAGGGTTGGTGTCCGGTTTACTACAGGGCGGTTTTTACTGGGGGTATATCGCGTCAGCTCTGGCATTTCATTATGTGTACCCGCTGTTTGCAGAGATTTCAGATCCGTTCAGTGACGTCCAGGGGGCCTCGGTAGGATGGCGTGTTGTGTTCTGGATCGGAGTGATTCCAGCGTTGCTGGTGTTATGGATTAGATCAGGTGTAAACGAAAGTCCGGTGTGGTTGGCAAGGCAAAAAAAGTTCAAAGTATCGGAGTCGCCAGCAGTGGCGAACCAGATTTCTGTCTCCCATCTCATGCGAACGGACTTGTTATGGACCACTGTCCAGACATCGCTCCTGATGGGTGCGTTTATGTTTTCGTACTACTCCATCACATTTTGGTATCCGACGCTTCTACAAGAGCTTGGTCGAGGGACACTCGGTTACGTTGTGATGTTTAATCTTGGTGCCGTTGCGGGAATGGCTTTTTGGGGGTGGATGTCGGAAACTCGTTTGGGGCGACGGGGAGCGGTGTCGCTGGCGGCGGCTATTGGAGTAATTTCGATTCCCGCTTACGTAGCCGGAACATCAGTCCAGACACTTACCTTGGGCGCCGTCCTGATGGGCGCTTGTGGAACCGGTGTGTGGGGAATGGCTCCGTCGTATTTGACCGAGCGTTTTCCTACGGCCGTAAGAGGTGTTGGGTCTGGATTGGTGTATCACGTGGGTGCGGCGATCGGTGCGATGACGCCGCTTGTCTTGGGGCGACTTCAGGATAATGGGATGAGTGTAGCGGCTGCGATGCAGCTTTGTATTGCGCTGTCAGGAGTACTCGTTGCTGTGATGGTCTGGATGGGGCCTGAAACGAGGGGGAAAGAATTCGTTCCAACAGAATCTTAAGTAAACCGAACGAGTGTTTTTCGTGATGGTAACCAGTGTGAGGAGAGTGGTATGAGGCGGGAACGAGTACTAATGGTAGGTTCCATGCTCGTAGCGTCGTGTTTCGGCGGTATGGCTATGCATCTTTTTTTCGAGAGTGGGGTTCGAGCGCAAGGGAGACCGGAAGTTCTGACAGCAAGCCAACTCAATATCGTCAGTGACAACGGGACGCTCCGAGGTGTTCTTGCTGGAACGGACGAGCGAGGAATGGCCTCATTGACCTTCTATGATGATTTTGGCCAGGTCCGGAGCTTGGTTGGCTTGCAGCCAGATGGGACCCCTGTAATTCGACTTCTCGACTCAAGCGGACAGGCCCGTCTATTTGCGACTGTCCAGGGTGACGATGCTGTCGCCGTCCTTGGTGCAGATACCGGCCCTCAGGTTATGGTGGGTTCGATTCAAGGAAGCACTCTAATACGCTTGGGAGAGCAGACGGAAAACCGACTTCAGTTCCAGGTAACCCCGACGGGACTACCACGCGTAGCGTTATCAGATCACACGGGAAACGAGGCACTCTCACTGTCTGTGGCCTCTAACGCCGCACCAGAGGTAGCGCTGTCCACAGAAGGACGATCAAGGGCAGTAATGACAGTTGCCGAGGGTGCTACGCTACTGAACCTCTACGACTCAGACCAGCCAAGATTAGTTCTTGGTGTGGCCGAGAACGGTCGTCCGAGTGTTAGTTTCCTCAACCAGAACGGTGAGATCACTGACGAGGTGCCGTAGGTTTGTTGCAATACCCGTAATGCGAGTGGCGTGTTATCCTCCCGCAACTTGTGGTGTGTCCGCTGGAAGCTGAAAGGTCGGAGTCATGACGAGACTACATTTAAGAATTGCTGTTACCGCGTTTATCGTTAGTGTTTGCGCCGCAGTTGCTACCGAGGCGCAGTCGGATGTTGCCGGCGATCGAGGGAAGCGTATCGCACTGTGGGGATCGTCAGTTCCGAATGGTACTGGCGATGAATTAAACCAGGGCGGTTACACAGGACGATTGAGAGAGCTCCTGGAACCTCGGGGATGGAAAGTGATCAATGTCTCTCGTGGTGGCGACAACACGATCACAATTACGCCGCGCTTTGAGCCCGATGGCGAGCCAGACCCGAACACTCGCTACTTGACGTTAGCAGACCCGAAATACGTAATGATTGCGCTCTCGCTGGGGAATGAAGACATTAAGCTGTGCGCACCAGGGGAAGATCCACGGGGTTGCTCGCAGGGGTTGGCGGGTGCGGAGGCCACCGCTAAACAATTTGCTGATGGACTGCAGCGTTTGATTCAGAGGTCACGTGCCAATGGGATGGTTCCAATCATCGGTCTAACTTATGCACGTGGTGATTTCACCGAGACCGAGTACGCCCACACCAGGCGTACAAATATCTTGATCAACGGTTGGGATGTTCCAAGCGTTAACCTTCTTGGTGCCATTGACGACGGTTACGGTCGTTGGGCACGCGGGTTTACACCTGAACCTATCCATCCCAATGCCGCAGGGCATACGGAGATGTTTCATGCGTTCGTTCCGACGCTATTCGACGCGTTGGAGAAGGGGAAACCGTCTCCGCAGAGGTCTGCCTCGGAGGGATTTGTTCAGGTTCGAGGAAATGACCGGTCGCCCATGACAATGGCCGTTGACGACACTATGAGATCCTTCGCGTTGACCTTTAGTGTGCGTGCCGAAGGGAATGGAACCGTTGCAAGCTTTGGTGGTGAGACCGTAGCAGATGAAGTTGACTGGGTGACCGTTCCAACACGGCTCGGAGACCGAGGGTTTGAAGCAATGACGCTTGCGCCGACGGGACGTCGCTTTAACGCGTCGGTCAGCATTGAAAATGGTCGTTGGGTTTACGCCTCTGCGGGTGGGAACGCTGTGACGTCGCCAATGCCCGGAGCAGATGGTCAGTGGCATCACGTTACGTTGTCACACTACGTCGCGCGTGGTCAGACGCTATTTTATGTTGATGGGAAATTTATCGGCGCAATTACTGAACGACTCCAGCCCGACCGATTTGTACTGGGCGGTCCAGGGCCAGACTGGTCGACGGCGGTGTCTGCACAGGCTGATTATAAAGATTGGATGGTCCACCGTGCGGGTCTGACCGCTGATGAAGTTGAGGTGTTGCACGGCGGAAAATTACTTCAGGCGAGTCTCGAGTTGTACGCTCCGCTGTCTGATGATCATTTTTCCAATGATGCACAGAGCATGTCAGCTGTTGACGTTAGTCGTTCGGCGGTGATGGTGGCTGAGGAATGACGCTGCGACATGTTGCTCCAGACTCAAAATACTATTCGTAGACAGGGATTACATGGGTGAAATGGTTGAGTTTGCGACGAACGGAAAGATGTCTCAGGGCTATCTCGCCGAGCCGTCGAGTGGTGGTGGTCCAGGGGTAATTGTGATTCAGGAATGGTGGGGGCTGGTGGATCACATCAAAGATGTGAGTGACCGCTTGGCCAGCGAAGGTTTTGTCGCGTTAGCTCCGGACATGTATCACGGTGAGCGTGCAAGCGGTCCAGATGATGCGGGTAAACTCATGATGGCACTCAATATTGACACGGTAGAAAAGGATTTGCGTGGCGCTATTAAGTGTTTGCTGACCCGTGCAACTGGAGACCGTGTTGGTACGGTCGGGTTCTGTATGGGTGGTCAGCTATCTCTGTTCGCCGCTTGTGCTAATCCGCAAGTAGGGGCTTGTGTCAATTTTTATGGAATCCATCCGAGCGTCGAACCGAATTTAGACAATCTTAGGGCACCGGTGCTTGGATTTTTTGCTGAGCATGATGAGTTTGTTCCGCCCGCGGCCGCCAGACAACTAGAGACGGACTTACGAGAAGCGGGGAAACAGGCTGACATCACGGTTTTTTCTGGTGCGAATCACGCATTTTTCAATGACACGCGAGTTGAGGTCTATCACCAGAAATATGCCGCGGAATGTTGGGACAAAATGATCAAGTTTTATCGCGAACAACTCTAAGCGATGGTAATTCCTGCCGGCGTGCTAACGCGGTTTCTTCGTGGGCTACGCTCATGGCAGCTTTTTGCGCTATTTGCCGTTCTCTTTGTGTTGGACCTAGTCATTCCTGACCCGATTCCGTTTCTAGACGAAGTGGCTCTTGCAGTGCTGACTTACGTGCTGTCGCGATGGAAAAAACCCCAAGTTTAGCGCTTCCAACATTACTTGTTGCCTTTGCTTATCGCATGGTGAGTACGACTTTTCCAACGATGGTTCGGTCCCTAAGGAGGTTAAGTGCGTCGCATGCACGATTGAGTGGCAGCGTTTTAGACACGATGGGATTCAGACGATCTGCCTCGAACCAATCAAAGAGTGTTTGAAAGTTCTGTAAGTTATCTGAAGGGGTTCGAGTGAGAAACGCACCCCAGAAAACGCCAACGACTTGGCAACCTTTTAGCAGCACAAGATTCGCAGGGATTTTTGGAATCGATCCGCTTGCAAAACCGACTACGAGGACGCGACCGTTCCAGTTAATACACCGGAGTGATTGTTCGAGTACCGACCCACCAACGGGATCGTAAATGACATCAGCTCCACGTCCCCCGGTTAGTGTTTTCACCTCGTCTTTCCATAGCTGATTAGTGTGATAGTTGACGGTATGTGGGAGGCCGTATTCTGTAGCGATAGCTTGGAGTTTCTTGTCGTCACCGCCAGTTGCGATAAGAGTGGCTCCGAGATTTCTCCCGATGTCGAGTGCTGCCGTGCCGACACCGCCGCTTGCACCGTGGACGAGCAACGTTTCACCAGGACGTAGTTGGCCGCGCTGCACGAGGGCGTGGTAGCTCGTTCCGTAAGTCATTGGAAAACCAGCTCCGACCTGATAAGTCATGTTTGGTGGCATTTGTAAACAGCGTTCTTCGGGCACCACCACTTCTTCGGCAAAACCGTTCCAACGGCTGACCCCGATGACACGGTCGCCCTTGCGTACCCTGGTAACCTGGCTTCCAGTCTCCAGAACGTCACCTGATACCTCGGCACCAGGTGAAAATGGCATTTGAGGTCTGAACTGATACTTACCTTCAATGATAAGAAGGTCTGGGAAGTTAACTCCGGCGGCGTGCACGTTGATTCGTACGTCAGACGGACCCATGTTAGGCGGAGGAATGTCCTCAAAAGTTAACGTTTCTGGCGGTCCGAGCTTCCTGCAAAGTATTGCCTTCATCGGTGCATTGTAGTGTTGCATGCGAATACCGGCCTGTCAGGTACAATCAGGAGATGGCGGGCAACAGTTTTGGCCAGTTATTTCGTATCACGACGGCCGGGGAATCGCATGGGGTCGGTAATCTCGTCATTATTGACGGCTGTCCACCTGGACTTGGTTTGACAGAGGACGACTTGGTCGCCGACTTGGCGCGTCGGCGACCTGGGCAAAGCTCCATTGTGTCGCAACGGGATGAGCCAGATGTGCCAGAAATATTATCTGGTGTATTTGAGGGCAAGACTACAGGTACTAGTATTGCCATCATGGTGCGTAATCGTGACCAGCGCAGTCGAGACTATACGGAGATTAAAGACAAATATCGTCCGGGACATGCGGACCATGGCTATGACGCCAAATACGGATTTCGAGACTATCGCGGTGGTGGTCGTTCGAGCGCTCGGGAAACAACGGTTCGCGTTGCTGCAGGCGCGGTCGCAAAAAAGTTAATTTTTGATCGCTTCGGTGGCTTGGTCGTTGGCTATGTTCGCCAAATTGGTGAGGTGGTTGCACGAATAACTGATCCTGCGTCAATTAGTGTCGAACAGGTTGAGCGCTTACCGGACGGTACACCCAACATGGTTAGGTGTCCTGATGCAGTAGCTGCGACAGAGATGGTTGATCTCATCGAACGACTCCGGGGTGAGCAAAATTCAGTTGGTGGTGTCGCAGAGGTTGTTGCGACAGGGGTCCCAGCAGGACTTGGGGAACCTGTTTTTGACAAATTAAAAGCAGACTTAGGGAAGGCTCTTTTTAGTTTGCCAGCTGTGTTGGGCGTTGAATATGGCGTCGGGTTTGGATGTGCGTTGCTCCGCGGGACCGACAACAACGACACGTTCGTAAGCGAACGAGACGAGACGACAGGTTCACGGCGAATTCTGACACGAACAAATCGACACGGTGGGATTCTGGGTGGTATTTCTAGTGGGATGCCTATTGTTCTTCGAGCCGCCGTTAAGCCGACGAGCAGTTTGCCGCAGTCACAGGCGACTGTTATGAGTTCTGGTGAAGAGACGACAATCAGCACCAAGGGACGTCACGACCCGTGTTTATTGCCACGTTTTGTGCCCATGGCTGAGGCGATGGTTTCACTTGTACTGGCCGATCATTGGTTACGTTGGCAAGCAACGCGGTCGTTGAGTTAGTTGAGGGTGTTGACTAGTATCGTAGCCGTGGTGATGATTTACCGCTGGAGGGGGATTACTGCATGAAGGGGCTGATGAGACTTTTTGTCGGAGTTGTTGTCTTGGTGGTTGTTTTTGGTCTTGGTTGGTTTATGGCGGCTACGGGCGGAGGTCGTGCTGCACCGATTGATTCGTTGTCTGCTCGGGAGCAGGCGTTTACGGAGCGGATGCGTAATGTTGTACTAGTCGGAAACTTTACCATTGAGGGGAGCAATCGTCGCGATGGTTTGCCTGAACGGTATGAGATTGCAGAAGTCACTAAATTGGACGGCGATCGCTGGCGTTTTGATGCACGTGTGACCTACGGTGATGTCGACGTGACGCTACCGGTAGTCGTCCCGATTCTTTGGGCCGGCGACACGCCGATGATTTCAATTACAGACTTTGCAATCCCTGGCCTTGGTGACGAATTCGATACTCGCCTCGTTTTCTATGAGGACCGTTATGCAGGCACTTGGGACCACGGTGAATATGGCGGCATGATGTACGGGCTTATCGAGCCGTTGGGCGGCGAATAGTGGTTCTCTAGAAAGACTCCTCGTAGCGCCATCCAGAACGCACCATCCAGAGTCGGTGCCGTGGACCAGGTTCGTTGAGTGGTTTGCCGCCGTGTGATCCGTCCTGTTGGTAGATGGCGACGACTCCATCGTCCGTTTCTCGCACCTCAGCGCATAGACGGGCTTTGGTCCATGTGTTCGCAGCCCTGAGTGCTACATCTACTTTTGTACAGGCGGACAAACGTGTCGTAAGTGCGAATGTCGGTGCGGCCATCTGCATACTACCCTGACGTTGTCGTCGAAGCGCTTCCGACGGTTTCAGCCAGACATGGTCTTCAATTTCACTGCCGTCGACCGTCACAGCTGCTGTAGGTGACACCGCTATAAAAAACCAGGTCGCATAACGAATAGGGCTAGTGACAGGAGTTGTCCAATGCGCGGCATGGAACAACTGTGATTGTGAGAGGTCGATACGTGCTTCTTCGTATGCTTCACGGATAGCTGCTCGCCGCGCAGCCGTTTCCTCCATCTGGTCTGGTTTGGCAGACTGGTCGAAATCGGTCTCGTCTATACGTCCACCAGGAAACACCCAGTAGTTGCCCTGGAATTTCAGCTTGGGGTTACGACGAAGAAACAGTATTTCTACGGCACCTTGAGCTTGTCGAAGCAGCAGCACCGTTGCCGCCCACCGTGGTGTCGCTGGAACATCTACCATGGCTATCATTTTAGCGCCGGACGAAACTTTGTAGACTGGGGATCTTGTCAGCAGAAGAAATTGCTTTTGTTGCGTTCGTTGTGCTTGTTGGTGCGGTCCTGCAAGGTTCTGTCGGTTTTGGTATGGGACTATTGGCGTCCCCAATTTTGATCCTGTTTGATCCTCGATTTGTGCCAGGCCCTATTCTTTTGTCGACGATGCTGTTAACCAGCCTTCTCACGTTACGTGACCGGCATGCCATTGATTTTCACGGTATACAGTGGGCAATGGTTGGGCGTATTGGAGGAACAGTTCTGGCCGGGTTTGTTTTGGCAGTCGTATCCAGTCATTGGATGGAGTTGCTGCTTGGAGTTGCTGTGCTTTTCGGTGTCGTGATGAGCGTGTCTGGACTGCGGTTTCGACCGAACCGCCCCGTTCTGCTTGCGGCGGGGTTACTGTCTGGACTACTTGGAACTATAGCGTCTATCGGAGGGCCACCGATGGCGTTGGTCTACCAAAACGCGGAAGGCGCACAACTTCGCGGCACCATGTCTGGCTTTTTCCTGCTAGGTACAATTGTGTCTCTGGCGATGCTCTCAGCTATTGGAAGGTTTGGGTTTTATGAGTTGGGACTAGCCCTGTTGATGTTACCCAGCATTCTCATTGGATTTGTATGCTCCCGGTGGACATCTAGACATGTTGACCAGGGTTATACTCGGCTAGCAGTGCTTGTGGTGGCGGCAGTTGCCGGCATAATTGTTGTGTTTAGGCAATTCTGGTAAGCCTGTTAGAATGCGAACAGACAGGGTGATCAGATAATGTGGCCCGTCCAGCGGCCGGCAAGCAAGACTCCCATCCATAACAGAAGTGACATGGCACCTGCGACCTTAGCTTCTATCGGAGTTATGGGCTGTGTGTCCCAGTCAACGATGGCTCGTATCGTTCGAAACTGAAAAACGGCCATATTGATCGCAGCCAACGGGAGTAAGAGAAATTTGATCTGGAATGCTGGATTTTCGACGTAAGCAGTTGCGCGTGTCGCAAACAAACCGAAGCCAGTGATGGCCGCAACGATAAACGCGGCCCACGTCCAGGGTATTAGTTCGCGTGTGATAAGACTGGCCGGGTAGCGGAGTGCCGCGAGTCCAAGAAGCCGTAGATCGACCATAAAAATAGAGCCGACGACGAGGCCGATCGCAAGGACATGGATAGATTCTAAGAAGGGAAACCACCACGTAAAGCCGATATGCTCTGATAATGGCAATGCTTGGAGCCAGGCCCAGAAGGCCATAAAGGGAAATGACGATTCTTCGTTCATATCGTTCTACCCATAGAACCAAAGGTATTCGGAATACGCGATCCACCGACCGGCAAGGATAACCCCTGTCCAGAGGATCAAAGAAACCGTCGCAATAACCTGACCGGTTGTACGTCGTGAAGGCGAATTTTCCCAAAAAGCTGACTCGCGTTTGCTCAATCGATAGACAAGAAAAGCCAAGATCACTGCTGGTACAAGGAATGTGAACTTATAGGCAAAGACGGGGTTGTAGAAATAGCGGATAGGCCGCGCGACGACAAACAGTGATCCGCTAACGGCATTCACCAGTAACGCCCACCACATCCATGGCATAAGACGTTCAATCATTTCACTCAGATTTTGACCAGGGGCGGCGATTCCCAGAAACTTGAGATTAATTAGAACAATAGAGCCAACGACGACACAGATACCCGCAATGTGGAATGTTTGCGCAATTGGTGGAAGTCCGGGAACATTGCCGAGTAGGTAAACAGCGAATTCGCTTAAAGAGCTTTCAGCAAGTGCATTGGCTATGGTGTCTCTCATGGCTAATAAAGCCTACTCTGTTTGCTCACGACGAGAAACATCGCAACTTTGGGGTAGATGATGAATCGCAAAGTCAACTGCGCGTCGTTCTGCCCAGTATCCGTCGAATCCTGGCAAAGAGTGTGCTAAAAAACCGCAGTGACCGCCATGCTGACTGATGGCAGTCATAATCCTCGGATTGGTCTTAATTAGTTCATTGTCGAACTGTTCGGAAGGGATAAACGGATCATCGATTGCACTGATAATCAGTGTTGGGATGCTTATTCGATCGATGACGCGGAGACTACTTGCTTGGTGATAATAATCGGCGGCATCCTTAAATCCGTGGTGGGGTGCTGTGTAGGCGTTGTCGAAGTCGCGCACCGTGCGAACCGAATTCAGAGCTTTTAGATTAAAGAGGCCAGGCAATGCTTGAGCTTTACGCCGCATGCGTCGCTTGAGATTTCTGACGAAGTTCCATTGGTAGAGTGCATTTTCTTTTTTTTCAAGAGCATCGACACAGATGGCAAGATCCATAGTCGGTGATACGGCACATACGGCTTTAACTGCTGCCGGTGGTGCGTGGCCGTAGTCACCAGCGAGTTTTAGTCCGAGATTACCACCGAGAGAGTAACCGACCACTACGATGTCAGTTAACTCATCGACTTCGACTAATTCTCTTATGACGTTGGCTGGGTCAACCGAGAGACCCGAGTGATAGAGCCCTTTGGACAGATGCTCAGTGTTGCCGCAGTTTCTCTGGTTTAACAGAATGGCATTAAAGCCCGCCCGGTATGACTTGTCGGCTAGGCCACGCATGTAATGTGCCGCACTTGACCCCTCGAGGCCGTGTAGTGCGATAAGCGTTGGCCGTTCATGGCGTGCCTTCTGCCAGTGGCAATGTGCAAGAACTTGAGTGTCGTCAGCGACATTAAAGTAGCGACAAGTAGGCGCTGGTAGGGATGGGAAATTTCGAGTTCGAGCCCACGTGAACAATGTCATGCGATGACCACCGTCAAGATGTCGTGCAGGCACGAACTTGTTTATGGTTGCCGTAGAAGACATGGTTGCGGTGAAGGCGTCCGGCCAGTGAAGTGTTTAGATGTCGAGGAAGTGTGAAACATCAATCATTGTTAAAACTAAGCGCAAGTCGGCTGTCTGCACGTAGGTCATACACATTAAACGGTCCTTGCTGATGCACCAAGGGTAGTCCAATCGGATGTTCGGTGATTAAGTAGTCGAGATGGTAACGATGGGCTAGCCTACGCGCCCTGTTTGAATCGAGTTCTGAAAAATTACCAAGCTCGGCGATTCGATTCGAAACACGTTCAGCGATCTGACTGGAATAAATGGCAATGCCGATGTCCTTTATTTCCTCTAGATAGACGTCACGGCCACTCGCTGCCCGTACGCTTGAGCCGTAACGCCATGCGTGACCAGGGTCGACGAGAAAATGCGTTCCGACCGGACGTTCGCCGGCCCAGCCCATAACTTGGGTCCATTCGTTCTCAGGTAGGTCAATTTCTATCAGAGGACGATCCACTTGTTCGATGTAAGTCACATAAGAACCTCGTGCCAACGTTAGTGCGAAAAACAACACCACAACCGCATAACGGACTCGTGTCTTTTTAGGGATAGCTCGTTGACCGATAGGACTCTCCACTAAGAGCCATGTCACGTAGGCGATAGCGAGAATATCGAGTAGCCAGAAAATGCGACTGAATTGGAGCTGGATAACAAGGGCAACGCCAGCATGTGCGAGTGGCACCGAGATTAGAAATAGTAGTAGTAGGGATGCACAACCGCACACCAGGCCCGTTTCTCGTGGCGTGGTGATTCCGAGTGCGCGACGATAGTCGTAAATTGCCGCGATAATAGCTGCAAATCCAAGATTGGCGAACCAGGTAAGCATCGGCCAATCGGTAGCGTGTAGGTAATCCTTTGACTGAAGCAGTGACATCCACGTCGGGTCCATCACAGCGACTTGTTCTCGTAGAGTGCTGGCAAGCAGTACTGTGGCGGCGGCTCCAATGCCACCTGCCAGCGCGAGAATTGGTTGTCTAGATTCACGGTCGGAAACCAGGATCGCAATGCCGAGAAGTATGGCAAACCAGATAGCTGTTGTTGGATGAAGCAACAGCGCGCCAGCGACAGCAGCAACAGCTAGCCAAGTGTGTCCACGTAAAAATACCGAGACCGCAACAAGCCCGACGGCGAGGGCTAATTGTCGTGGATGAAGATAGGCTTCGAGCGTGTTTACGGCAGTGTCAGGGATTCGGTGTCGGATTGTCAGTGCAAGTGCGAAGGCGCTGACGCCCCACCAGGTGTTAAACAGGGACCGTCCAATCGATACGCTTGCTCCGTAGAGGATTGTTAATCCGGCAAGGTAGGTGACAAAAAATGCTACGGGCAGGGAAATGCCAGTCATCCTGATAACCAGCGCAAATAGATCGTCGAAAGCGAACAGCTTGTTTTGTGCGTCCAACAAAGGTGTGTCGTGCGGAAACAATGCAGGTTCGAGCCCCTGCTGGACGACTGGAATATAGAAGGCTTGGTCTGAGACGCCGTATCTATAGCCGCCAACATTGAGGAGTACGAGTAGGCAAAATATGCCAGCACCGACCGCGAGAGTAATCCAACGAAGCATAAATTCTGTCTCAAGTCCAAACGAGCGGACGATCAGTTGTATCGACCGATTGGCAGTTTGTGCATAGTCCGGTCGAGTTAAATGTGAAAACGTGCACTACTGTGCATACTGGTGACAGATGGCAGCAGTGGGTTCGGGCTTCTTCTGGAAGTGCCTATTCCAGTGTTGTGACATCAGGTGTGCGACAATGCTGCGCATGCAGTTACGGGAGCTAGTTGTCGGCTGTTTCGGAGGGGGGACGGGGCTGCCCAGTTTGCTGGGAGGACTCAAACAAAACCCTTGGTTACGGGTGAACGCGGTCGTCACTATGTTTGATAGCGGTGGGAGTTCGGGACAGTTACGAGACGAACTCGGGGTGTTGCCACCGGGAGATGTGCTTAAGTGCGCACTCGCACTTGCTCGTAATGAGGGCGATGCCAGACGGCTGTTGCTTTCGCGGTTGCCACTGTTTGAGAACGGTCGTCTTGGTGGTCACACTGGCGGCAACCTTCTGCTTTCCATGATGGAGCAATACAGCGGTGATTTTGTCGCGGCCGTGGATGGGCTTCGTACGCTTCTCGACTGTAATGGCCGCGTGCTGCCCGTCAGTGTTGAGCATTCGACGCTTTGCGCGGAGTATGAGGACGGGACCAGGGCAACCACTGAAGTTGGTGTAGATTCGGCTCAAGCAGAAGGGCGTCGGGTGAATCGAATATGGCTCGATCCAGAGCCGAACATTCATCGTGACGTTGCTGACGCGATTCGTTCGTTTGATGCGATTGTTATAGGGCCGGGGAGTTTCTATACGAGTTTAATGCCAACACTCTTAGTGCGTGGTGTCGCTGAGGCAATACGGAACTCGTCTGGTCCGATATTGCTTGTGACAAATATTCTGACTGAAGGTCGTGGCATGCGTGGTTTCACAGTTGGAGATGCGGTGCAGCGCGTCGGAGATGCCATTGGTCGTCCTGTCGATGTTGTCGTTGCGAATAATGCAGAACCGTCGAAGGAGGCGTTGTCACGCTACGAGATCGAACACAAGGAATTGTTGCCGGTGGGTGATATTCCGGATGATTGCGATTTAGTGACGGGAAATTTCTGGCAGGGGCAGATCGCACGGCACGCCAGGAGGCAACTTGCATATGCTGTGTGGACTGTTCTGGCGCAACGTCTTCTGCGTTGAGCAGCCATGGCTTGCCTGAGGGATGAGTTGCCTGAAGGCATACTAAATTTCAACTATAGTCATTCAGTACTCTTTCAAGTCTCATAGTCACCGTTTCGTTCTTAGCCTGGTTTTTAATGTTGGATCCTCATTGTCGAGCGGTTTGCTGCTCCTGTTTTGATCAACAATGACCTACATGCTTACGGCGGTCATTGTTTACATGTCGATATTGGTCTTGGTCGGCGCGTGGCGGAGTCGTCGAGTTAAGACAGGTGATGACTTTCTCGTCGCAGGACGTACTTTGCCGGCGAGAGTCCTTGTTTTTACACTTCTTGCCACGTGGGTCGGTTCGGGTAGTCTGTTTGGTGGTGCCGGGTTGGGCTATCGGTCCGGCTTTTCGGCGCTTTGGCAGTCAGCCGGCGCTTGGGTTGGAATCGCGCTCGTATATTTTATTGCTCCGCGCGTCCGACGAATCGCTCAGTACACCGTCCCCGATATCCTAGAGCTCCGTTACGGACCCGTCGCTCGAGTTCTTGGGACGATAACGACTGTATTGGCTTACGCGACAATTGCGGCCTACCAGTTCAGAGGAGGAGGTCGGTTACTAGCGCTAGTTGCGGATGTTGATCCAGGAACAGGTTCTTTGATTACCGCAGTGTTTTGCATTTTGTTTACGTCGTTAGCTGGCATGCTTTCGATTGCTTACCTTGATGTTGGCAATGGCATTGTTATTACGATAGCCGTCGTATTGGGGTTAGCATTTCTTGTCGACGACCATGGAGGGTTGTCGATGGCGATGGAGTCGCTGCGACCAGAACAGTTGACACTTTTTGGTGAACTTGGCCCGCAGGCGGCGGTAGCTTTGTTCTTGCCGACGATGTTCCTTTTACTCGGCGAAGCGAACATGTATCAAAAGTTTTTTTCGGCACGGGATGAGCGTGCAGCTAGGCTTGCGGTCGTCGGCTGGATAGTGGGAACCATCGTTGTTGAGACGTTGATCGATTCACTGGGGATTTTTGGTAGTTTGTCGGTGTCGGGGCTTTCACCGGGAGAATCAGAGGAAATTGTGGTTCGTGTAGCAACAGATGTACTGCCACCGTTTCTTGGCCTACTTCTTGTTTGCGGCGCTGCCGCCATTGTGGTGTCGACGGCAAATAGTTTTTTACTTACACCCGCAACAAACTTGATTCGTGACGTATACCAGCGTTTTATTAACCCCGGGGTGACGGATGCGCAGATGGTTGTCTATACACGGCTAATTGTTGTGGTTATCGGTGGGCTCGGCTACATTGCCGGAGATTTTTTTCCAACGATTTTGGCCATGGCTCTCTGGGCCTACACGATGTATGGAGCGGGTATTACGCCAGCTCTCCTTGGCGCCTTGCTCTGGAAACGTGCTACAAGGCAGGGTGGGGTCGCATCGATTGCCGTTGGTATGGTTACGACGCTTGGTTGGGAAATGGTTGGGTTGGTACGGGCAGTGGATGGTGATCCTGAGTACCTGTTTGGGTGGCAGACGGCTTATCCAGCTTTGGCACTTTCAATTGGAACACTAATCGTGGTTAGCCTTTTGACGTCACCGCCTAAGGAGTCCGAGGTTCGCCTTGGGGCGTCATGAAAGTCTTTCTAGTTTCAACGTACGAACTCGGCCGTCAGCCTTTTGGTTTGGCGTCTCCGGCGGCGTGGTTGACGCGGGAAGGGGTCGATGTGACGTGTCTCGATTTGTCTCGAGAGCGTTTCACGCCCCGTGTTGCAGAAGCCGATTTAGTGGCATTTTACCTGCCGATGCATACTGCGACGCGACTTGCCGTTCCAGTAATCTCTCGGATTCGTCAATTGAATTCTGAGGTCGTTATCTGTTGCTATGGATTATATGCACCACTGAATGACGCATTCCTACGATCTCTTGGGGTGTCGCATGTGTTCGGTGGTGAGTTTGAGGCTGACCTGACGGGCCTGGTCACAGGGCGGATATCGTCGTCCTCTCAGGACCAGTTGCCGCGACTCAAGTTTCAGCAACCGCTACGATCCAAACTGCCTCCGCTCGCTCGTTATGCAACATTGCAACACGGTGGTCGTCCAAGAGTTGCTGGTTACACGGAGGCTAGCCGTGGGTGCAAGCATACCTGTCGGCACTGTCCAGTTGTTCCTGTGTATCAGGGCAAATTCCGTGTTGTAGCACCCGATGTTGTTGTTGCGGATGTGGAGGCACAAGTCGTTGCTGGTGCGGAGCACATTACGTTCGGAGACCCTGACTTTTTCAATGGTGTTGGGCATGCAAGAAGAGTGGTAGAGGAAGTGGCTCGTAGATGCCCCGGTGTGACCTATGACGTTACTGTTAAGATCGAGCATCTCTTGGATCATGCTGAGCTGCTTCCGCTACTGAGGGACACTGGTTGTCTGTTTGTGACAAGCGCGTTTGAATCATTTGATGATGAGATTCTTCAGCGTTTGGGTAAGGGACACAGCCGGAACGAGATAGAGCGGGCTGTTGAGATTTGTGGCAAAGCTGATATCCCGCTTGTCCCGACCTTTGTCCCGTTTACGCCGTGGACGACTCGGCCAGGGTATCAGCGGTTTTTAGCAGAAATTGAAAGGCTGGAACTGATTGAGCATGTGGCCCCGATTCAGCTCGCCATCCGTTTGTTGGTAACTTCGGGTTCGGGGTTGCTTGAGCTTGACGAATTGGCACCGTTCTTACAACCGTACGACGGACAGAATCTGCTTTACCCTTGGCAGCATGCCGATCCAAAAATGGATCAATTAGCTGAAGAAATCGAGAAAATTGTAGGTGAACGGCTTAATGTGCGACGGCGAGACGTATTCAAGGCCGTCTGGGAACGGGCGCATGATGGTGAGACGCAATTGGTTGATCGTTCGGAGGTGAAAGCACGAGTGAATGTGCCCTACTTCAACGAGCCTTGGTACTGTTGAGCTGAGCCAACGACAGAGCAGTTAGCTTTGGTGTAGTGAAGGTTGTGAGTCGATCATGAGACAAGAGCGCAACCCTCGCATATTGCTTGTTGCAGCGACCACGGGTTATCAAACGCGAGTGTTTAGCGATGCCGTCCGTCGCCATGGCGCCGAATTGGTGTTTGCTACCGATCGATGTCATCAACTCGATGATCCCTGGTATGACGATGCGATTGCTATTCGTTTCAATGATGAGCCGGGATCGGTGCGCGCCATTGTTGATGCCACGGTCGACAGGCCTATACATGGTGTTGTCGCGGTTGGTGACCGGCCGGCAGTGATTGGTGCTCTTGCGGCTGACGCGATTGGCGTGCCAGGTCATCGACCTGAGGCGGTGCGCATTGCATCCAATAAATTAATGACGAGGCAATGCCTCGCGAAGGCCGGGTTGCCAGGCCCCTGGTTCAAGTTGGTCTCGCCTGATGTGTCAGTGAAGGAAGTTACGCATCAAGTGACATATCCGTGCGTCATAAAACCATTAGCGCTCGCGGCGAGTCGTGGTGTCATGCGGGCAAATACGCCGATGGAACTTGAGTCAGCCTGCGAACGGCTGCGCAGGTTACTGCAGGACCCAGACATTCGTGCTCTTTGTGATTCGGCGAATGAGGCAGTACTTATCGAGGAGTATGTGCCAGGTTCTGAGTATGCACTTGAGGGACTTGTGACAAACGGGGAGTTTTCGGCATTGGCTGTGTTTGAGAAGCCGGAACCGCTCGAAGGACCGTTCTTTGAAGAGTCGATTTACCTCACTCCGCCACGGCGGACGGAGTCTGATGTAGAGCGGTTGGTAAAGCAGGTTGCCATTGCGATTGAAGCGCTTGGCTTAACCCAGGGTCCGGTTCATGCCGAATGCCGACTGACAGAGGAGCAAGTCGTTGTGCTTGAGGTTGCCGCACGACCGATAGGCGGGCTTTGTTCGAAAGTGCTCCGATTTACGGGTCCAGACGGAACGTTGACACTAGAGGATTTATTGGTGAAGCATGCACTATCTCAACCCATTGTGGACCAGCGGCTAGCTTCTGGGGCTGCTGCGGTAATGATGATTCCAGTTCCTTCGGCAGGGGTCTTTAAGTCTGTAGCAGGAGTTGATGACGCTAGACGGAAACCGTTAATTGAGGATGTGATTATCACAGCGAAGCAGGACCAATGCTTTGTGCCGTGGCCGGAGGGGGCAAGTTACCCTGGCTTCATTTTTGCTCGTGGTGACGAGCCATCGAAGGTTGTTGATGCCGTTCATGCGGCTCACCGTGCACTAGAATTTGAGATGGACACGATAATACCGATTGGTCGTTCAAATCCACTGTCGGTGTAACGTCGTTAGGGCTACCGGACACTGATTAGTCTTCCACAATGTCCAGTAGTTCAACTTCAAACACAAGAGCGGAGTTTCCGGGTATTCCGGGGGGACCTTGAGGGCCGTAGGCTAGGTCTGGCGGGCAGACGAGACGGCTTTTTCCGCCGACCGCGATATGCTGGAGCCCTTCGGTCCAGCAGGGAATGACTCCGCTAAGTGGAAATGTGGCCGGTTCACCACGGTCCACCGAACTGTCGAACACCGTGCCATCACGCAGGGTTCCGTGATAGTGGACTTGTACTGTGTCTTCTGCGGCTGGGCTGTCTCCTGATCCCGCTGTTATTTCAAGGATTACGATTCCTGATTCTGTACGCTCGGCTCCGTCTGCGTTAGCCTGTTCTTCGAGGAACGCTGTTGCCTGAACTAGTTCCGCTTCCGCTACTACTGCTGCGCGCTGTTGCATAAAGCCTTGTATTTGAGGACCGAACTCGTCCAAGTCAACCAGAGCTTCTTGGCCAAGTACGGCATCGGCTAGACCACGCTGGAGGAATGCGAGTTCTTCTGCCGTCAAATCAGCTTCGACAACGTTTTGTGCCAGCGCCTGACCGAGTGCATTGAGGATCTTTTGGTCGTCGGTTTCCGGAGCGCTCGAGTTAGCAGACGCCGGTTCTGACTGCGGCCCAAGCCCATCCGCGCAACCGGAGGAAAGGGAAAATAGTGCGAGGAGAACAGTACACGGGGCAATAAATCGCAAGGTGTGTCCTTTTGAAAGCAAGAGTTATTTCTTTTCTTGTGGTGGAACGTACTCAGGAGGGAGCGCAGACCCTTCGCCGAAGAAGAACTCTTCCATCTGCTGAGCCATCATTGTCTGTGCTTCTTTCTGCCAGGGCATGAGCCGATATTCGTTAAGAATCATTTTCATTCGTTCTTCCCACATAGCCCACGCGTCCTGTGAAATATTGTCGTAGATGCGCTGCCCGAGTTCTCCAGGCCACGGCGGTTCTTCGAGTCCTGGAAGTTCCTTTTGCAGTTTCTTGCAAATAACAGTACGCGTTCCCGAAGATGGATTGCTCATACGTCTTCCTAGTGTACTTCGTTCGACGAACGTGTGGGAGCACCCGTCCATATTGCAATATTTTGACCTTCAAGATCGGCCGTGACAATACGTGTCACTTGGACCCGAGTGTCGTTGAAACATGCGCCTTCGCCAATGTCGGTTAAATCGTCTGACACGAGTGCGTTTGCCGTTGATTCGTTCATTGTACTGCGCCGCCATAAACCCTTTGGGAGACTTAAAACGCCACGCTTGAGGTCAGGATTTACTGTTACTGCGCAGTGAATTTCACCGAGGTCGTTGAAAATGCGTGCGACGTCACCAGTAGACAGGTCTCGAGATTCCGCATCATACGGGTTGATTTGCAGACGAGCTAGCCTGGGGCGTAGTTCTCCGAGCGTGGAATTTGTAGTTTTATCCGTTGCTGGAGAAACAAGCGTAAGTGGATAACGTTCCTGATTTTGGTCCGTCCGAAATTGGTAGAGTCCATTTGACGATTGTTGTTCGAGTTTTTGCGGGAACAGATCAACTTTTTTACCGGGCGTTCGTGGGAAGACATCGACGAATTGCACCGGTTTAGGCCGAGTCGTGATGCCGCTAGTCAATAGTTCTTCTCGCACGGTTTCGGGTAGCGTGCTGGCGACATGCATTACTGATTCCATATCCGTACGTAACAACTCGTCAATGTCGATACCGAGACGAGCGGCGAGTTCACTGAAAACGTCTGTGTTTGGCCGTGCATCTCCAATAGGCTCGATGACCTGTTGCACGAGTTGCAGATTGCCGTGGCCGTAACTTAGAGCGATATCGTAGTGTTCGAAGAAAGTCGTGGCCGGGAGTACGAAGTCGGCCCAGCGGGCGGTATCTGTCATTACCTGGTCGAACACTACAGTGAATAGGTCTTTGCGCTTGAGTCCTTCCAAGACGAGGTTTTGGTGGGGGAGTGTTACAGCAGGATTACAGTTGTAGACGAAGAGCATCTTGACTGGAGGGTCGGTGTACTCAGTGAGTGCCCGGCCCAGGTGGTTCATATTGACAGTACGGGTATTTGGTTCGGCCGCGCCAATCCAGTTGTTTTCGTCCACGGTGGTTGCATTAGAACTACTCATTGAGAAGCCGCCACCTCGGATGCCAAATTTTCCGGCGACGGCGGGTAGTGTAAGGACTGCGAGGGCAGCGTTTCCGCCATTACGGTTTCGTTCGAGTCCCCAGCCGCATCGGATGACGGCTGGCGATGTTTCTGCGTATAGTTCGGCCGCCCGTTCGAGTAGTTCTGAATCGATATCGGCAACGGCCGCGGCCCGTTCGATGGGCCAATTGTCTGCCTCTCTGCGTAGCTTGTCGGCGTGAAGCGTGTGCGTTTCAAGAAAACTGGTGTCGGCGAATCCGTTTTGAAAAAGAAATCGATGAATCGCGAGCGCCACGACGACGTCAGTCCCGGGACGAACGGCCAGGTGGATGTCTGCTTTCTTGGCCAATGCAGTCCGCCGAGGGTCGATCACAATTAATGCGGCACCCTCGTCTATCGCCGCATCGATGTGCGGTATGAGATGAAAACCGGAAGTCGATGGGTTAGCACCCCACACCACAATAAGGCGCGCGTGACGATAATCATCGTATGCGACTCCTGGCATGCGGCCGTAAAGGGCATCAGTTACCGCTGTTGTTGGTGCGGCGCAAACATTCCGGGCAAGCCGAGACGTCTTGAATTTCCTGAACAGTTGGGCATCTGCGGTGTCCTGCGAGAGCAGGCCGTTGGAGCCTCCATACGAGATAGGCAGGATGGCGTCTGCGCCAAAGGTGTCCCGTATGTGGCACATTCGTTTCGCGATCGTGCCCAACGCTTGGTCCCAGCTGACCTGCTTAAATTCTCCTTGGCCTTTTGTACCGGCCGTCTTGAGTTGGCCCGGATGGTGGAGTCGTTCTAATCCATAGATACGGTCACTGAAACGACGGACTTTACTGCAAATGAAACCCTGAGTCGCATCATGTTTTGCTGATTGATCAATCTTCGTAATACGGCCACGTTCAACCGATACGGCCAGACTGCATGTGTCGGGGCAGTCGAGTGGACACGCAGTCTCAACAGTTGAATGGCCCCAGTTGATTGAGTCGTCTTGCGACATGAGCAAAGTGTACCATGGCGGTTTTCATCTATTGTTATTTGGATGCCTATCGAGTTGAGCCGCGTCACCGTTCGGTATGCCGGGTGTACAGCTTTGTGCGACGTGTCGCTTCGCCTTCCATCGAGCGGTCTTGTTGCGATTGTTGGTCCGGCCGATGCGGGGAAGTCAACGTTGCTTCGACTGCTTGAGGGCAACGAACAGCCGGATAGTGGTACGGTCCAAAACGGGGGAGTAGATGGTTCGTCTCACTGCGCCGTATCGGTGGTGGTTGAACCTTCCCATTTAGAGGCTCCTGTTCGACCGAATGGCGTGGGAATCGTATTGATTGATGACTTGCGAAGCGCGACTGGTTTTACGTCTGCTTCGAGTCGTCAGGGCTACCTGCGTCAATGGAAAAACACGGGTGCGTTGGTGTTGTACGCGACACGAGACGCTGACGATGTGTTTGAAGTGGCAGATCGCATTGGCGTGTTTGACGCAGGGAGGCTCGTGCAATTTGATAGCCCGTCACGGGTACATGACTTTCCGGCCACCGAGTTTGTTGCATCGTATTTTGGACACCCGCGCATTAATTTAATCCCGGCCATCCTCGAAAAGGACGGTCAGGCTATTTTGGTTGGGAATCAAACGGTGTCGCTTGCCGGTCGGATTTCTGAAGAGTTCTGTCGTGACATCACCGTGGGTGTGCGCCCGCAGCATATCTCGCTACTGACGGAGTCGGTCGGATGGCGTGGATGCGTAGCGTCGCGTGAAGTCCTCGGCGATCAAACTTATGTGTCCGTTGACGTTGAGGGTGTGCGTGTTCGGGTGGTCACGCAAGAATCTTACGTTCCGGGCGAGACGGTATTTGTTCGAATACTACCCAAGCATTTTGTTGTATTTGACGATCGAGGCGTTAGGCTAGATCAGTTGTAGTTTTTTCTCACTAACGGATAGGACGACCTTGTCCCGAATGGCATTGGTACTTGTCGTGGCGGCTGTGGCAGTTGCAGTTATTCCTACGCCATCACTATGGGTAGAGCAGTTGTACTCGCAACAGGTTTATCTCATATGGCAACGTGGGTTAACAAGCATGTCGAGTTTGGTTGGGTTTTCACTGCTCGATCCGCTACTGGTGCTTTTGCTGTTTGGAGGTGGTCTCTGGTGGTGGCGCACGATTCGCCGAGCCGGTAAGGGTGAGCGATGGCGCGCAATTGCACGAATGTCACTTAACACTGTCGGGGTCGGCGCACTGTTTTATTTGTTGTTTGTTTCGGTATGGGGCCTCAATTACCGTCGAGAGCCGTTGACTGCAAAACTCGACTACGACCAGTCGGATGTTAACGCATCTTCGTTAGCCGCTTTGTCGGAACAAGCTGTTACTCAGCTCAACGAGCTCTATGCCGTTGCCAATAGTCGCCGCTGGCCCTCGTTTGACGAGTTGCCAGCTAGGTTTACAACGGCCTTTAACGAGGCACAACAGCGACTTGGAGTCCAGAGGACGGCAGTTGTTGGTCGTCCGAAAATCACTTTGCTGTCCGCGTACTTTCAACGGGCTGGTATTGATGGAATGATGAATCCTTTCGTACTCGAGGTGCTTGTTAACGAAGGGGTTTTGTCGTATGAACGCCCGTTTTTGGTTGCGCATGAGTGGGCACACCTTGCGGGGTATGCGAATGAATCTGAGGCTAGTTTCGTCGGGTTTCTTATCTGCTTAGCCGGGGATGCGCAAAGCCAGTACAGTGCCTGGTTATTTCTGCTTCCGCAGTTGGTACGGAATCTGGCCGAGCCAGCAAGGGCTGAGATTTATGCCGGACTTGAGCATGGGCCGAGGCAACACCTTGTTGAAGTGGCTGCGAGACTGAGGAGTGCCGTGCCCTTGGTACGTCAGAGCGCCAATCGCGTCTATAACCAATTTCTTCGCGCGAACCGTGTGTCCGAAGGAATCGCAAGCTACGGGTTGGTGGTGAATCTCATTTTGGGAACGAGTGAGACTGCCACATGGAGGGGCTTGGTTGGGCCGTAATGGTATGATCAGCCCTGTCATTTAGGAATCCCTAATGTTTAAATTGGTGACTACGGTGAGAGGTGGAGCGGTGAATGCTGCGGCCGCTTGGGCCAGCTATCAATCCGCTGCTGACGCACGCGAGGCGGCCAAGAAACTGATGCACGATCATCAGCGTGTGATTCGGGTGATGATCGTCGAAGAGCCTTCTACGTTTGTTGAGTGGATGGAGCGAAGCTAGCGCTCATCCCTGCCAGCTACGCAGCTCGACCACCCATTGTGATTACGAGCGCTTCCTTTAGAAACTCATTGGCTGTAGAGATTAGGCTTGATGCGGTCTGGTGGTGGGTGGACGCCTGGAACACTCATGTGCTGTTTTCTGCAATTTAGTCGAAGCAGTGATTTGGTGTGACATTGGAGACAGCCGTTAAGAAGCTTGTTGCGTTTTGGCTCGTGTTGTTCTGTGCGGTATCTGCTGCCGCTCAATCGGCCGCCCCATTTCAGGACCGTCCTTTAGCCGACGTTACATTGCAGCAGCTTGACATCAACGATCCGCCGCCACCTATCGCACCTGAGGTGATTACTAGAGAAGGTGGGCGGGCGACGGTGCGAGCAGTTCGAGTCAACACACCGCTACGCATTGATGGGCAACTGGACGAGCCTGTCTATAGCAGTGTGCCGCCTGTTTCAGGATTTATTCAGCAGTTGCCAGTTGAAGGTGCGTTGGCGACGGAACGCACGGATGCATGGGTGTTGTTTGATGACGAGAACTTTTATGTATCTTGCCGGTGCTGGGACAGTGCACCTCCGGATGAGTGGAGCGCGAATGAAATGCGGCGCGATTCGCGAAACCTGCTAAACAACGACTTGTTTGGATTTTTGATCGATACGTTTTATGACAGACGGAATGCATTTTTGTTCTACGTGAACCCGATTGGTGGGTTCTCTGACCAGTCTATTACTAATGAGGGCGTAGGCAACCGAGATTGGAATCCTGTATGGGACGTACAGACGAGTCGTTTCGACGGCGGTTGGACTGTTGAAATGGTCGTTCCATTTCATTCGTTGCGTTACCGTCCCACGAGAAACCAAGTGTGGGGAATACAACTACGTCGGACGGTGTTACGCAAGAACGAATGGGCGTATCTCACAGAAATTCCAGCCGCCGCGGCAGATTTTGGTGGCCGCGGTGGAATTTTTCGCGTGTCTGCCGCTGGGACGCTCGTGGGACTCGAAGTTCCAGTCGAAGATAAGAACATCGAAGTTAAACCATACGGTATTGCTGGAGCGGTTACTGACACGACCGCGACGCCGCAGACGAGACGAGACTTTGAAGGCGGCCTTGATGTTAAGTACGGCGTTACCCAGAATCTCACGGCTGACTTCACGTTAAATACAGACTTTGCGCAGGTTGAAGTTGATGAACAGCAGGTTAACCTGACTCGTTTCGGACTTTTTCTGCCTGAGAAGCGTGAGTTCTTTCTCGAAGGGGGCGGCATTTTTCAGTTCGCTCGTGGCGGTTTTCGCGCGGGCATGGTTCGGCGTGGCGGTGTCTTCGGACTTGGGGAAGCTCCCACGCTTTTTTATAGTCGCCGAATTGGCTTACAAGACGGCTCCATGGTGCCTATTGTTGGAGGTGGTCGTCTAACTGGCAAGTTGGGTTCGTTTGATGTGGGGGTGCTCAGTATTCAGACCGATGATGAGATTCAGTCTGGTGCCGTTAGTACAAACTTTTCGGTCATACGGATCAAACGTGACATTCTCCGCCGGAGTTCTATCGGCGCTCTTGTGACGAACCGTTCAATTTCTTTAAGTGGTAACGGGAGCAATCAGGTTTACGGCCTCGATGGCAGCTTTTCGTTCTATGACAATGTTAGTTTTCTCGGCTATTACGCGAAGACACAAACGGGTGGTGTTCGTGGGCGTGACGAGAGCTATCAGGGCCGCTTTGATTATGGTGGTGACCGTTACGGGTTAAGCGTGGAACATTTGTTGGTTGAGGATAACTTCAACCCAGAGGTTGGGTTCCTGCGTAGAGATAATTTTCGGCGGTCGTGGCTGTTTGGACGATTTAGCCCTCGCCCGGAGTCGATTTCGTCCGTCCGGCAATTCGTTTTTGATGCCAGCCTTGATTACTTTCTGATGGCCGACGAAGGTCACCTTGAGACACGCCAGACGCAATTTGGATTTGAGACAGAATTCGAAAATAGCGA
Organism: uncultured Vicinamibacteraceae bacterium; assembly: GCA_964507425.1. Classification (GTDB taxonomy): domain Bacteria; phylum Acidobacteriota; class Vicinamibacteria; order Vicinamibacterales; family UBA8438; genus DTWD01. The sequence continues at coordinate 33,893 of CAZDQD010000056.1, read as the reverse complement.
CCAGTTCAGTGTGAGAGCTAACGACCGGTACGAATTACTTGTGCAACCTTTTTCACCGGGGAACGACGCCACGATTCCAGTTGGTGGCTATGACTTTGCGGATGTTCAGGTGTCGTACGGATTTCGTCCAAACCGACCATTTTCGGGTCGCGCGTCAATCACAACGGGTGGATACTTCAACGGCAATTTGACGACACTTGCGCTAAGGGGGGGGCGGGTTACGGTTTTACCTCAGCTGTCAGTAGAACCGAGCGCATCGTTTAATTGGATAGACTTACCAGACAGTTCGTTCCGCATCGATCTTGTGCGGTCACGAGTCAATTACACGGTTTCACCGCGGATGTTTTTCAGTGGACTTTTGCAATACAACTCGACGGATCATGTCTTCGGGGCAAACGTTCGGTTACGCTGGGAATATTCGCCTGGCAGTGAATTATTTGTTGTGTACACCGAAGAACAACACGAAAATCCATTAAGACCACGTCGTTATTTGGAACTGCGAAACCGGGGTCTCGTAGTGAAGATCAACAAATTGTTGCGTTATTGAGCGATGTAGGCCTGGCCGCCTAGGACATCAGGACCGTTCACTGGATTTCTCAGTTTGGCAATCATACGTATGATTCAAACAGTTGCTTTAGAGTAGGATCTACACTCTGTTTGTAGCCGTTCCTTGTTGAAGCTACTGAAATTGTGAATAGGTAATCCCGCCAAGTGTGGCGGTTTTTTACTGTTATGCGATTGAAAAGACGACGGGCAATAAAGATTTTTTTAACACTGCTACCGTTAGTTGCCACTGTGGCGGAAGCCGGTGAAATTCGTGTTGCGCGGATGGCACAGGTCAACGCTACCTCTGGAACAGTGTTAGTTGTGGTTCCGTTTGTTAATGAAACAGGGGCCCCAACGGATGACTGGCTTAGTACGGGGGTTGCTGAATCGCTGGCGAGTGATTTGTCAGCCGATGGTCGGTTTCTCGTTCATCGGCACAGCAGCGTACTCGGGTCTGGTCCGATGGAGACCAGCGCTATGTATGACGCTGCTCGACAGGTAGCCGAACCCTACGGTGCGCGGTTTGTCGTGAGCGGGTCATTTCAGCGAACCGGTGACCGCATCCGGCTCACTGGTTGGTTCCTTGATGTAACTAGTGGAGCCGTATTGCGTCTTGCGCAAGTCGATGGAATGTTTGATGAGCTGTTCGAGCTACAGGACCTTGTTGCGTCAGTGCTTGCGTCTGACGAACGGGCTACGGTTGCACAGGCGGTTCCCGAGATACCGTCACTGCCGTCAACGGATTTGGCAGCCAGAGAAAACGAACCTGCACCAGCGCCGGCGGGTGTTTTGACAGCAGGAGTCGTAGCGGAGACGACATCGGCGGTCCTTGACCCTAGTTTGATCGATGGACCACCGGCACCAATTCCGCCAGCTGTGATGAATCGTGATGAGCAGGGACGAACGACAGTTCGGGCTATTCGTCTAGCCGAGGGGATTGAGGTTGACGGCGAACTCGACGAGGCCGTTTATGCAACCGTGCCAGCTATCACAGACTTTATTCAACAAGTACCTGAGGAAGGTGCGCCAGCAACCGAACGAACCGAAGCATGGATCATGTTTGACGATACAAACGTGTACGTGGCCGCTCGTCTGTGGGACTCTGCGCCAGAGAGTGAGTGGGTCGCAAATGAAATGCGTCGTGACACGAACCAGCTGCGCCAAAATGACACTTTTGCCGCCTTCTTCGACACGTTTTACGATCGCCGAAATGGATTTAACTTTTATACGAATGCTCTTGGTGGACGAGCTGACCAACAGTTTACGAACGAAGGTAATCCGAACCAAGACTGGAACCCCGTATGGGATGTTCGTCCGGGACGATTTGATGGCGGCTGGACGGTTGAGATGGAGATTCCGTTCAAGACGTTACGGTATCGACCCGAAGAACCCTACCTATGGGGGATACAACTCCGTCGGGCGATTCGCCGAAAGAATGAATGGGTTTATCTGACTCGGATTCCTATTTCCGCTGGGGGTGGCGGGTCCGCTGGTATTTTCAGGGTATCTGCCGCCGGGACCTTAGTGGGCCTGGAGCCCCCGCCAGCAAGTAACAACATTGAAGTGAAGCCCTACGCCATCGGTGGAGTAACGACTGACCGACGTGCGGCTATTAAAGACCCGCAAAGCAGTGCTGATTTTGGTCTTGATGTTAAGTATGGCATTACCCAGAATCTCACGGCCGATTTCACCTACAACACAGATTTTGCTCAGGTTGAGGTCGACGAGCAGCAAGTCAATTTGACTCGTTTTGGACTCTTCTTCCCTGAAAAGCGAGAATTTTTTCTTGAGGGACGTGGCATCTTTGATTTTGCACGTGGCGGTGTTACAGGGCGATTCGGCGGTCCAGGCGGAGGATTCTTTGGTGGTGGGAACGCACCGACGCTGTTCTATAGCCGTCGAATTGGTTTGGATCGAGGTCGAGTTGTTCCGATTCTTGGTGGGGGCCGTGTTACAGGAAAGATAGGTCAATTCGATGTCGGCGCACTCAACATCCAAACTGATGACGAAGCGGTAGCGCGTGCGGAGTCGACAAACTTTACGGTGTTACGGATAAAACGAGATATTTTAAGGAGAAGTGCGGTTGGGGGAATTTTTACGAATCGGTCTGTCGCGACCACTGGTAATGGCGTAAGTCGAACATTTGGTGTGGATGGCACGTTTGCATTCCACGACGCCATCAACATAGTTAGCTATGTCGCACGAACACAAAATCCTGGACTAGTCGATAAGGATATGAGCTACCAGGCAAAGTTCGACTATGCGGCTGACCGCTATGGTTTGCAGCTTGATCACTTGGTTGTTGAGGATAATTTTGTTCCGGATGTTGGCTTTGTGTTGCGTGATAACTTTCGTCGCACTTATGCCCAGGGGCGGTTTAGTCCGAGGCCGCAAGCGATTGACTCGGTCCGACAGTTTGTGTTCGATGGCAGCATTGACTACATCTTGACGGCGGACACGGGTTTCCTTGAGACGAGGCTTAATCAATTCCGGTTTGATACAGAGTTTGAAACCAGTGATACGCTCGGATTCACATTCAACGAGAACTATGAGATGTTGTATGAACCATTTCGACCAGGGCCTGATGTGACGATTGCGCCGGGTGGTTATGGATTTTCAGATGTCCAAATGACGTACATGCTCGGGGGACAACGACGAGTTAACGGACAATTTTCGATCCAGCATGGTGGTTACTTTGATGGTGAGATAACAACGGTTTCGCTTCGTCAAGGGCGTATCAATGTGTTGCCACAAATGTCCGTCGAACCGAGTATGTCGTTTAATTGGATCGATACCCCTCAAGGCGCGTTTCGTACCGATCTTGCTGTGACGCGAGTCAACTACGCCTTCAATCCAAGGATGTTTTTCAGTGGTCTCGTTCAGTACAACTCGGCGAACGATACCGTAAGTAATAACCTTCGGTTACGGTGGGAGTACAGCCCTGGCAGTGAATTGTTTGTCGTGTACACCGAAGATCGAGAAACAAACCCCCTGCGACCGGACAGGCTAACGGACCTGAGAAACCGTGGTTTTGTTGTGAAATTCAACAAGTTATTCCAGTTCTAAGTCAGGCGACGACCGAGTGATAGGCTATCGAAGCCCTAGGTTTTTCAGAATCGACGCCGTAGCTCTCGAACGGTTAAGTGAATACATGTGTAACCCTGGTGCACCGCCAGCAAGTAGTTCCTCGCACTGACGCGTCGCGTAGTCGATGCCGAATGCCCGGACAGCATTGTCGTCGCTTCCGAGCTCATCAAGCTGTGCAACTAATTTTTGTGGGAGATTTGCGCCACAGAGTGTGGTGAAGCGTTTGATTTGTTCCGTGCTGAGAATGGGGAGTACGCCCGGAGTGATCGGCACGGTGACACCGAGGGTAGCCTGAAGATAGTTAGTCATCTCGAAGTAGTCAGAATTATCAAAAAATAGTTGTGTTAGAACAAACTGCGCACCGCAATCGATTTTGTGGTGAAGATATTTCCAGTCGACCTGCTTTGTATCCTGGCAGGCGATATGTCCTTCTGGGAATCCGGCACAACCGATTGAGCTATCACTATTCGCCTTGATGAATTCGACCAACTGATAGGCATAGTCAAAGCCTTTTGCCTCGTCGATACTGTCTTTGAAATCGACTGGCGGATCGCCGCGGAGCGCGAGAATATTCTCTATGCCACGTGCCTCCGCTTCTGTGAGGTATTCACTGAGTGCTGATGTGCTTGAGTGGAGGCAAGTGAGGTGGGCCATGCCGACGAGGTCGAACTCACGTTGTATGCGGTCTGTAACTTCGAGCGTTTTGTCCCTGGTGCTACCACCCGCACCGTACGTGACGGAGCAAAAATCAGGCTGTACTTCAACTAGCTCAGGGAGAACATGCTGAAATAGATTTTCGTCGCCTCTCTGGGTTTTGGGCGGGAAAAACTCAACCGAGATGACAGGTTTTTGTTGGGCCCGCTTTTCGGTGTAGATGTCTGGAATACGAGTCACGCCATTAGTGTCGGTCGAATCAGTATGTTTCCGTAGGGTGACAACCGTTGCCACCTGTTGCAAACTTAACACATGAGCTCGAACCAGAATTCTCCCAAGCGTCCGTTTACATCTTTTGTCCCAGAAGATTCTTCCTTGCCAGAGCTGACGTTTCGTGCCGTATTTCTCGGGACGGTCATGGCGATCGTTCTCGGGACAGCTAATGCGTATCTCGGCATGCGGGCTGGACTAACCGTCGCTGCGACATTCCCAGCGGCTGTTGTGGCCATGGCCGCGTTACGTGGTTTGGGCGGGTCAGTGCTTGAAGAGAACATGGCTCGGACGACGGCGTCTGTAGGTGAGGCGCTTGTTGCAGGAGCTATCTTCACCATTCCAGCGTTCGTCATTAGTGGCGTGTGGGATGAGCTGCGTTATTGGGAAAGTACCGCCATCATGCTTGTTGGTGGATTACTTGGAGTTCTTTTTATTGTGGTGCTCCGTCGGACGCTCGTCGTGGAAGCAGATTTGCCATTTCCAGAAAGTGTCGCGGCCGCAGAGTTAGTGAAGGCTGGACAAGGTGGGGAACGAACCGGTGCAGCGTTCGTATTTAAGGCCATGGGTATCGCCGGGGCATGGGAGTTAATTAAGAATGCAAACGGGATCAAACTGGTGTCTGATTCGGCAACAGCGTTTATATCCCTTGGACGGTCAACCATTGAGATGTTGGGCCAGCAAATCAGTTACGTTGGCGGATTTCTCGTTCAGTCCCCTGCAGCCTCTCCGGCACTTGTCGGTGTTGGTTTCATTGTGGGTCCGCAGATAGCTGCAACGTTGTTTGCGGGCGCTGTCATGGGCTGGTTGTTACTAGTTCCGCTGAGTTTGTTTCTCAATCCGCAACTAGCATCGCAGGTGACGGGTGCTTCTGGTTTTATCGAACTTAGCACAGAGGTCTGGCTGCGTCAGGTACGCCCACTTGCAGTTGGGACAATGATTGTCGCGGCGTTTTATACATTGTTTAAGCTGCGGACATCACTCATGCGAGGTATTGGCAGTGCTTTTGGTGACCTCCAGTCAGCACAGGCTGGCAGTGGGGGGCGACGAGACATCGACCTAAATATCCAAAAAATTGGTCTGTCCATTGCTGCACTTTGTCTACCACTCTTCGGTTTGTATTGGTACTTCAGCGAGAGTGTAAGCGGTGCGCTGTTCTTGACGGTGATGATGATTGTGCTCGGCTTTTTATTTGCGGCCGTGGCCGGGTATCTCGTCGGGTTACTTGGCAGCTCCAACAATCCGATCAGTGGACTGACGTTGAGCACCTTATTGATTGCGGCGGTAGTTATGGTCGGAATCGGAGTCACAGGGTCAAGTGGTGTGCTTGGCGTGCTTGCCGTCTCCGGTGTTGTGTGCTGTGCGTGTGGTATTGCTGGCGATATGCTCCAGGACCTCAAGGTCGGACATATTCTCGGTGGCACGCCATGGAAGATGCAGGTGGGAGAGCTAATAGGGGTTACGGTGGCGGCGCTGGTACTGATTTGGCCAATGATTCTGATGGACCAGGTCTATGAAATAGGTAGTCCTCAGTTGCCGGCGCCACAGGCGGGGTTGATGGCCCTTATCGCCCAAGGGATTGTTGGTGGAGATATGGCGTGGCCGCTCGTGCTGACCGGTATGGCGCTTGCCACAGGGCTTATTTTGATTAATGCACCGTCTCCGATGTTGATTGCAGTTGGCATGTACCTTCCGTTTCCTTCGACCGCGGCTATATTTGTTGGTGGTTTAATGGCGTGGTGGATGACGCGAGCACTCGATGCCGAACAAGCAGGTGAAGACCGAAGGACTCGTGCCAACAACACGGGGGTGCTTCTGTCATCAGGTTTCATAGCCGGTGAGGCACTTATGGCCGTTTTGTTAGCCCTGGTGGTTGGTGCGAGCGAGGCCTTGCCGTGGCTGGTACTCCCGAACATTGCGGATAGTGCGTTGCTTGGTGCCGGAGTGTTTGTGCTGCTGTTTTACATGCTTGTGAAGTTGCCGTTGACTGCAGCTTCAACAAATACTGATAGCAGATGAGGGTCGACGCTGAACGGTTCTGGGGCTTAAGGCCACAAAGACGTCTGGACTGGCGAGACGTTGACGAACAGCATTGTGTCGTGCTTCGACCCCGCCTTGGGGAAGGGCGGCTTGGTCGTTGGCTGGCTCGGCACCTTTCTGACCCGTACTACCGTATCAAGCTTGACACGATTGGCAGTTTCGTCTGGAGGGCGTGTGACGGTGAAACGTCACTTTCCGTCATTGCTGAGCGCATGCGAAGGCACTTTGGGGATTCGATTGAGCCTGTAGAAGAACGACTTGGTCGTTTTGTCCAGACGATGGAGCGCGGACGCTTGATTAGAGGCTTGGGCGATACCGATTCGTGATGGGTAATCGACGGTCTTTACCGAATGCTCGTGTCGAAATACGTACACCTGGAGCACACTGACGACGTTTGTATTCGGAGCGGTCGACGAGTGAGATGACGTGATTAACTGTACTAACGTCAAATCCACTGGCAATAATTTCTTTCGCGGTTCTATCGTGTTCAACGTAGGCTTTGAGTATGCCGTCTAATTCGTCGTAGGGCGGAAGGTTGTCGGTATCAAGTTGGTTTTCACGAAGTTCTGCTGTTGGCGCTTTGTCGATGATGCGTTGCGGAATAATCGCTGCCATGCTGTTACGCCACTTTGCGAGTTGGTACACCTGAGTCTTTAGGACATCTTTCAGCAGTGCAAAGCCACCTGCCATATCCCCGTAGAGCGTTGCGTAGCCGACGCTCATTTCGCTTTTGTTCCCGGTCGTGAGAACAAGCCAACCAAATTTGTTCGACAGCGCCATCAGCAAGTTTCCGCGAATCCGTGCCTGCAAGTTTTCTTCTGCAACATTTGTTTCTATTCCTGAAAATGAGTCAGCGAGGACATCAGCAAAGGAAGTTGCGACGGTTTCAATTGGTATTTCTAGTAGTTTGATGCCGAGGTTGTCGCACAAGGTTTCGGCATCTGTCCGGTTCATTGCAGCTGTATATCTCGATGGCATTGAGACCGCGGTTACCGCTTCGGGTCCAAGAGCGTCAACCGCAATAACTAAAGTGAGAGCAGAGTCGATGCCACCAGATAACCCAATGACAGCGCCGCTAAATCGATTTTTTCTGACGTAGTCTGCTGTGCCGAGCGTCAAAGCTTGGTAAATCTCAGCATCTTGGTCGAGCAGGGTTGGCTGTGGTGGTGGTTGTAGAACTTCTCGGACGGCTGCTCTATGGATATCGACGGTTGCTATTTTCACTACCCGGTCGTGCTCTGCTGGTTCGACGCTATCTTTTTCTTTTCCTGCTACTTGCAGTTCGAGATCGACTACAACGAAATCTTCAACGAATTGTTTGGCACGTGCGATCACATTCCCAGTTGGTCCAATTACAAGACTGTGCCCATCAAATACGAGCTCATCTTGTCCGCCAACGGCGTTACAGAATGCAAGGTAACAGTTATGTTTCTTACAGCGGTCTGCAAACAGCCGTTCACGTTCGCGACCCTTGTTGGTATGGTAGGGCGACGCTGAGAGGTTAAGTAGTAGGGTCGCTCTACCTTGGACGGTTAGCCATTCTGCGGGGCCACCACGCGCCCAGATGTCTTCACAGATGGTGATCCCAATTCGCGTTTGTTTAACGTCAAGCACAAGAGCGTCTTTTCCAGCACGGAAGTAACGCTGTTCGTCAAAGACCGCATAGTTGGGGAGATGATGTTTTCGATAGACTGCAGTAACTTGTCCATTGTGAAGAATCGCGGCAGAGTTATACAGACTGTCGCCTGTTGCTGAAGCCTCTGGGTAACCAACTACTGCCACAATATCCGGCGTTGTGCGAGCCAAATCCTGTAGCGCAGCCCCAGTATCAGCGATAAAGCCTGGCTTCAGTAGAAGATCTTCTGGGGGATATCCGGTAATTGCCAACTCCGGAAACGCGACGATGTCGGCACCACACTTTTGAGCGCGGGTTATTTGTTCGCGCATGCATTCTACGTTGCCGACGAGATCTCCAACCGTTAGATTGTCTTGACAAAGTGCAACACGCATTAGCGATCTATTTGGGCACTAAGTGTTTTATTCCGGTAGGTTAGTAAAGCCAATTTCTGTAGCAATATCTCTAATCGTACGTCGAATGATTCTTAGATTGTCCGGCCCTACGCCCAGTAATTGTTTTTGGGCGGCGGTCAGGCTTTCGAGCTCAGGGTCACGGTATTCGTAGAACGGCGTGCGGGTGATGAGCGCTGGTCGGTTGTTAACGATTGGCGTGCTTAACACATGCACAATGGCACGCGCGAACGTGTCGGAAAACGTCGCATCTGGAACCCCAAGTTCGGCATAGGCTTCGTCAAGTAGTGGTAACAGCTGTTGGTAGAGCGATGCTGTCCCAGCAATGTCGAGCGAGCTGATAATTCGCGTAAGACCATCGTACCGTTCATAGCTTTCACTCGCTAGCATGAGGTCAGAGTCTGAACCCTCAGTTTGGAAGCCAGAGTCTGCTTTCATGAACGGAACGTGTCGGGATGGGTTGTTACCGTTAGCTACATTCTCGACAGATACGACAAAGGCCCGAATTAACTCGTCGGTGGCCAACCAAGCCAAAAAATCAGGATGGGCAGACAGCATAGCGACGAGTTCTCGGACAAAAGGGTCACTGCCGCCGAGTGGCGGAAGTTCGACTGACGTCGGCTCAGGTGGTGGCGGTGGTGGCGGGGATGGGACACGTGTGGGCGGTGTAGGAGGAGCACTAACGGTTTGTTCTGGCTGAGGTTCCTCTTGGCTAAAAAAGATATAGATGCCTGCGGTGACTAGGACGACGACGCAGACGGCGACACCGAGAACAGCCTTCGGTTGCTGTTTCATGTCCATTGCATAAGTTTACTCTTCTTCACACACGGTTACGGAGAAAGTTCCTAGTCGTTAGGTTCTATTCTTGCGGTATGAGTAACCACCCTCGGAGCTCCCCTTCGGGGTTGTCTTCAGTCTGGAGCTGTATGTAGTAGCGTTCCGCACGGAGTTCCGTGCGCTGTGTGTTTGTGAGCATGAGGCTTTGAGTGAACTGGCCACTTGTACTTCTCGGGACCCCTGCTTGGAAGGAGAACGCGACGTTTCCGCGCCGGCCGCGTGTGGCGGTACGAATTTCAATGCCAGTGGCTGGAGAGCTAAGTCCGTTGAACTCTATGTCGATGGCGAGTGTGTTGCCCTCTAATTCAGCCGTTAAGGTGCCGTCGCCACTCATACTACCTAGGGTTGAAAAATCAACAGGAAGAATAGATAACCGTCCGCGGAACTGGTCACGCGTTTGTCCGAGGAGATTGTTCACAGAAAGAACAAGAACGAAAGAAACGGCGGCCGAACGATAGAGAGCAGAACGCTTTACATGTCTTGACATGAGGGCCTTATTTTTTAGTTTCGGATTCTTCTTGTGCGAGTCCCAGCTCGCTCAGAATTTCCTCGTTGTGTTCACCGAGCTCGGGCGGTGGTCGTTCGATAACGGCTGGCGAGTCCGAGAGTTTGATCGGGTTTCCTAGAACACGTACGGTCGACAACTTTTCGTGCGGAATATCAACAACCATGTTCCGAGCGAGGAGATGCGGGTCTTCAAGCGCTTCGCGAATGGATCGGACCGGCGCACACGGTACGTTGTGTGCGCGCAATCGTTCGATTAGCAAGTTCGTTGTGAAGTTAGCAAGACGACGTGAGAGCTCGGCGACGAGCGCAGGTCTATTGGCCATGCGGTCGGTATTGGTAGCGTAGCGTGGGTCTTCCTCTAGATCACTTGCGTCTATTGCTAGACAGAATTGCACCCACAGTCGGGGGTTACCGACGGCCACAATGACCAGTCCATCTTCGAGTTCTAATGTTTCATACGGGGTCAGTGAGTGGTGTTGGTTCCCTTCACGACCAGGCGCTTGCCCCGTATTGAAATAAATATTGGCAGGCAATGCGAGAGCAGAGGTAGTAGCGTCGTTGAGGGCAATATCTACATGTTGTCCGGTCTCGGTCCGGTCCCGTTCTCGTAGGGCTAGTAAGATGCCATTCATTGCGTACAAGCCAGCTAGATAGTCAGTAATGGCGACCCCGACGCGGGTGGGCGGACCCTCTGGAAACCCGGTAACGTCCATCAAACCGCTGTCGCCTTGAATTACGGCATCGTAGCCTGGTAAATCTTTTTTGGGGCCGGTTTGGCCATAGCCGGTGACCGAGCAGTAGACAAGACGACGGTTCATTTGGTGCACTGCTTCGTAGCCAAAACCCAATTTCGTGAGGCTACCGGGCCTGAAGTTTTCGATCAGCACGTCGGCAGTTTCAATTAAACGCCGAAGTGCCTCTTGACCAAGGTTGCTCTTAAGATCGAGAGCGAGGCTTTTTTTGCTGCGATTGAGTCCAAGAAAGAAAGTGCTCCAACCTTTTCGATGTGGTGCCCAGGCGCGAGTGTCGTCACCGTGCACAGGTTCTTCGATTTTGATCACTTCAGCACCCATATCGCCAAGCATCATGGCACAGTAGGGTCCTGCCAGAACCCTGGTGAGATCGATCACGCGTAGTCCGTTCAGTGGTGGCATGCAGCACTGGATTATATGCGGCTACCGTAGATGCTGTCTGACTTTGCCATGAGCTGGTGAACTAAAGCTTGCCTAGCATTAGCAGTCGTAATGGTGCTACGGTGACCAGGTTTTCCCGTGATCTAAGGAGCGACCACATGTTGATTGTGCGGCGGTTCGTTTCGGCGTTAAGTGCGGCTGGTTTGGTAGTAGCAGGTGCCTGTACGAGCTCAGCGGTTAAGTCTGACGATTCGTGCGATGCCCTGACGGGACTGTCTTTAATTGATTTGTTCATTGAGTCGGCCGAATGGACGGCTTCGGACGAAACGACTCCGGCACACTGCAAAGTTACTGGCGTCATAGAAACCGAGATCAATTTTGAATTATTACTGCCAGACAGCAGTTCATGGAATGGCCGATTTCTTATGGGAGGTGGGGGAGGATATGTGGGAACGGTCCAGAACCAAGCGATCGGATTGTTCGACGAAGGTGGTACGCCTTTGCAACGTGGGTACGCCACAGTTGGAACGGATACTGGTCACGAGGGTTCTGGTATCCAGGCCGGATGGGCGCTTGACCATCAGACTCGGCAGTTGAACTGGGGACATCGTGCCGTGCACGTAACAGCTGAAGCTGCGAAGTCGATTATTCAGCAGTATTACGGTCGGCCTCCGATGTATTCGTATTTCGTTGGTTGTTCCCGTGGGGGTGGGCAAGCGATGATGGAATCCCAGCGATACCCAGCTGATTTTGATGGCATCGTTGCTGCCGCACCAGCTTATAACTGGACAGCTTTTACCGCAGGTTTTGTGCAGATACAACAGGCCATGTTTCCGGATGGTGACCTTGATCGTCCAGTGTTGACACCTGAGTCCTTATCGCTTCTTGCAACGAGCATTCTTACGGCGTGCGATGCTGATGACGGAGTGGTAGATGGTGTCATGACGGACCCACGTCGGTGTGATTTTTCACCGGCAGAATTGCCACGGTGCGTTGGTGACAAACCTGCAGCGGATTGCGTTACGGAGACCCAACTTACAGCGATCGAGGCGGTCTACAAAGGTCCTGTTTCGGGAGAGGACCCCTTTTTTTTCGGTTTTAACTATGGCGGCGAGAACGACGAAGGTGGCTGGGATTCATGGGTGGTTGAGTCGACTAGGCAACGGTTGCGCGACATTCCTAATGCGCAATATGGTTTTGGAACAGAGTTCTACAAATATTTCGTATTTGGTGATCCCAACTGGGATTACAAGAACTACGATTTTTCAACATGGCAAGAGGACACGGCAGATATATCTCGTGTCGTAGATGCCACGGAAACCGACCTTAGCGAATTTCGTAATCGTGGGGGTAAGATTATTTACTGGACAGGCTGGTCCGATCTTGCGTTGACGCCACTTGGAACTATTGACTATTACGAGCAGCTCGAAGCAGGAGACCCGACAGTCCGCGACTATGCGAAGCTCTACATGTTGCCGGGCGTGTTGCACTGTGCCGGTGGACCTGGGCCGGACAAAGTTGACTGGGTTGAGGCAATTCAAGCGTGGGTTGAAGAGGGGCGAGCGCCAGAACGCTTGTTGGCATCGAAACGTGATTCAGCCGGCACCGTGACATTGACGCGTCCGGTCTGTCCGTATCCACAGGAAGCGGTTTATGACGGAGTTGGTGACCCGAGCCTACAGTCTAGTTTTAGGTGTGGTCGACCGTGACTGTTTACAGCTGGCCTTGATTTTCGTGCTGGCGTGGCTCCGGGATGTGGAGATTGCCTGTTCCGCGACCCGCGAATGAATAAAGTGTCATACCGGCTGATGTCGCCATTTCTACGGCGACACTGGATGCCGCGCCAACGGAGACCATTGCCGGAACGGAGGCCTTGAGTGCTTTTTGCACCAGCTCAAAGCCTGCTCGACCACTCACCACGAGGATCCGATCGTGCAGTGGGACCGCATTCTGTAAAACGAAATAACCAATAACTTTGTCGACGGCGTTATGTCTACCTATATCTTCACGGAGACAGAGGAGGTCTCCTGTGAGCGAAAAAATGCCGGCCGCATGTATGCCGCCCGTGGCATCGAAGAGTTCCTGAGCTTTTCTAAGGCTTTGTGGCAGTGATTCAAATAACTGCGGTGGGCATTGGACAGATCTAACTGGTGGCAGTGTCTGTTCAAGGTCAGCGATGGTCTCTTTGCCACACACACCGCATGCCGCAGTCGCACGAAATGTACGTTCACTGGCCGTACTGACCGACGGTGTTGTGTCGACCTCACTCGACACCTCGACGCGATCGCCTGAAAAGTTTGTAACTTTGATGCGTGAGCTAGCAACAGTTTCTCCAGGGATTACACGCATTGATGCGATGTCGCTCCCCGTTGCGATCATCCCTTCCGCATGCAAAAAGCCTGCAGCTAGTTCTTGGTCATGCCCAGGTGTCCGCATGGTCACAACAAGAGGTTTGTCGTTGAGCCGGATTTCGAGTGGTTCTTCGACGACTACAAGGTCGCAGTCTAGGTGTTGACCGCCTCGACGCACAGTGACGGATCTGACTGCTTTCTGTGACATTTGACTGGTGACCATCATGAGGATCATACCCTCCCAACTTGGCCCATTGTTTAGGAAATCGACTGGGCGCCATGGTGTTTCGCATGGAAACGCTTCGGAGTTGCCCAACGTATAGTTCCTCAATGCCATGCGTTTGTGGTACAAATTAGACGGCGGAACTCTCATGGATATCTCACGACGCACATTCATCAAGACATCGGTCGCGGGTGGGGTCGCTGTTAGTGGCTTGGGTTTCGACCTCCGAGAGGCACAGGCAGCGGTTCGCCAACTCAAGATTCGTAACGCTAAAGAGTACCGGACCGTTTGTCCTTATTGTGCGGTTGGATGCGGCACGATTGCGTATGTGCACGGTAGCGGTGGCCTTAACACCAAGAATACGGTTATCCATGTGGAGGGTGACCCTGATAGTCCGATTAACGGTGGCACTCTCTGTCCCAAGGGAGCCTCGCAGATGGAGCTGGCAATCAGCCCGCGGTTGCGACATCAACCACTTTTCCGAGAGGCTGGAGCGTCGGAATGGAAAGAGGTTGATTGGGATTTTGCGATGGATTGGTTTGCCCGAAAATTTAAAGAAACTCGGGACTCATCGTTTACCGAACGTGATGCTGCTGGTCGTGTAGTCAATCGATGCGATGGTGTAGCGTGGGTCGGTAGCGCGACAGTTTCGAATGAGGACGCCTACCTGATCACAAAGACGATGCGGGCGATGGGTTTGGTGTACATCGACCACCAGGCTCGCATATGACACAGTCCAACGGTGGCCAGTCTGGCCGCCACGTTTGGCCGCGGGGCCATGACCAACCATTGGAAGGACATCAAGAATGCTGATGTGATTTTGGTTATGGGCGCGAATCCCGCAGAAAACCACCCGTGCGGTTTTAAGTGGGCGGTCGAAGCGCGCGACAATCGTGGGGCCAAACTGTTGACGATCGACCCACGCTTTACTCGAACCTCTGCTGTTGCAGACCGGCACTTGCAGATTCGTCCAGGGTCCGATATCGCTGTGCTTGGTGGGTTGATTCGTTACATCCTTGAGAACGACCTTTACCATTCGGATTACGTGAAGGCGCACACGAACGCTTCATTTGTTGTTGGTGAGGACTACGGGTTTGCTGACGGTTTGTTCGCGGGGTTTAATGAGGCCGCGAGCAATTATGACAAGACAGCGTGGGACTACGAACGTGGTTCTGATGGTTATGTAAGACGAGACGATTCACTCGCGCACCCGCGTTCAGTATTCCAACTATTAAAAGAACATTATGACCGCTATACGCCGGAGGTTGTCGCTGATATCTCCGGATGTTCTCAAGAAGATTTCTTGACGATGGCTGAGATTATTTGCTCGACAGGACGGGCGGATAAGGTGGGCACCATCATGTACGCCGTTGGCTGGACGATGCATACCGTTGGCAGTCAGATTATTCGTACGGCGGCAATATTGCAGCTCTTACTGGGCAATATAGGGAGGCCCGGCGGTGGCATTAATGCCCTTCGTGGACATGCCAATGTACAAGGTGCAACTGACCATGCAATTGTCGCGGGTATTTTGCCTGGCTATCTCAAGGTTCCTACCCCTGAACAAACATCATTTGATCGTCATCTAGCTGATTCGACACCTCAGCCACTTGTTCGAGAAACGAGTAATTACTGGGGGAATTATCCAAAGTTCTACGTGTCACAGATGAAGGCGTGGTTTGGTGATCACGCGACGCCAGACAATGATTTTGCGTACGACTACCTTGCAAAACAGGATGGCGATGCGACGTGGTTGTCGATATGGGATAAGGCTCATCAAGGTACGATTGAAGGTTTTGTTGCACTGGGGTTTAACCCACTACTCGCAGGACCGGATGTTCCGCGGCTTCTTGAATCCATGTCGAAACTCAAATGGAAGGTGGTCATTGACCCGTTCATGCTCGATTCAGCTGAGTTTTGGAAGGCTCCAGGAATGGACCCTTCCACTATTGACACTGAAGTGCTTTATCTTCCCTCATCACATTGGATCGAACGTGATGGTTCATTCACGAACAGTGGTCGTTGGGCGCAATGGAAAGAAAAAGCAATTGACCCACCTATTGGGGTGAAGCCTGACACGTGGATACTGTCTGAATTGTTTTGGCGTGTGAAGGAGTTGTACCAGCAAGAGGGCGGTGCTTACAACGAGCCAATTCAGCACTTGAGTTGGGATTATCTAAATCCTCGAGAGCCGACGATGGGCGAGCTCGCGAAAGAAATCAATGGTTATGACCTCGAAACAAACCAGTTGTTGGATTCTTTCGGTAGTTTACGTGACGATGGCACGACCTCAGCAGGTAACTGGATCTATACCGGTAGCTATACAGAGGCCGGAAACCAGATGAAACGTCGTGGCACTGATGACCCCACGGGTCTCGGAATGCATCACGATTGGGCGTTCAGTTGGCCGGCGAACCGTCGTGTTTTGTACAACCGAGCTTCTGCTGATGCTGATGGTCGCCCTTGGGACCAAACTCGTGCAGGAATTGCGTGGAATGGGCGAGAGTGGATTGGCGATGTGCCGGATTATGGGAGGACCACGCCACCGGATGCGGCTGGCGCTTTCATCATGACCGAAGAAGGCGTGGCGCGTTTGTTCAGTAACCATTTGGCGGATGGGCCATTCTCTGAACATTATGAGCCGGTCGAGAGTCCTACTGGTAACCCATTGCATGAAGATGTTCCAATTAATCCGGTGATTCAGTGGTACGACGGTATACGGGAAACGCTCGCCGATGGTGATGGAGATTTTCCCTATGCATGCACAGTCTACCGGGTAGTTGAACGCGAACATTTCGTAACGAGCAATGTTCCTCTGTTGGTTGAGGCGATGCCGGACTTTTTCGTTGAACTTCCGGAAGGACTTGCCGAGGAGAAGGGGATCTTGAACGGCAGTCAGGTGCGCGTTTGGTCTAAACGTGGGGAAGTGCAGGGAACGGCTATCGTGACTAAACGAATTAAGCCACTTCAGGTAAATGGGCGTGTTGTGTGGACGGTCGGAATTCCGGTGCATTGGGGCTTTGTGGGATTGACGCAGGGGTCAATGGCGAATCTGTTGACCCCTTATGTGGGTGACGCAAACACACGTTGTCCGGAATTTAAATCGTTTCTCGTTAATGTGGAGCAGGCGTGAGTGGTTGGTCGGCTAGGGGTAAACGTCAATTGACTGGAATAGTTCAATTAAGGATGGAGCAGTCTCATATGGAGAACGCCTTCTAGATGACTGATAGTCTTACGATTCGTCGGGTATCTGCGAGTCCAGGCGCTCTGATACCAATGGATGCTCTGCGTTCGGCAGGGCCAACTTATTCAAAATTGGTTGACATCTCAAAGTGTATTGGCTGTAAAGGTTGTGAGGTTGCGTGCAAGGAGTGGAATGACCTCGGCGTGGAGCCAACCGCCAACTTCGGCAGTATTCAAAGTCACAAAGATCTTAGCCCGAAAACATGGCTACTAATGCGCTTTAATGAGGTTGAGATTGAAGGCAACCTGAATTGGTTAATTAAGAAAGACGCGTGCTTGCACTGCGAAGAGCCAGGGTGTCTTTTCGCGTGTCCGGCACCCGGTGCTATCGTCCAGTACACGAACGGCATTGTCGATTTCAACCAAGAGAACTGTATTGGATGTCAGTATTGCGTGACCGGATGTCCGTTTGACATTCCCAGGTTTGACGCAAGTACTCGCAAGGTGTCGAAATGTAACATGTGTGTTGACCGGGTGGAGTCGGGACTGGAGCCTGCTTGCGTTAAAACATGTCCAACAAATGCGATTTCCTGGGGAAGTAAAGAGGACATGCTAGCGTTGGCCGACCAGAAAATTGAAACGCTGAAAGCTCGCGGATACGACAACCCGGCTGTCTACAATCCTGCCGGGGTGGGTGGAACGCACATGATGTATGTTGTTCCCCATGGTGATCGCCTAGAGGATTACAGTTTGCCTGCTGACCCTACAGCGAGTCCTGCTCCAATGACGGGACTCGTCTTTTTGAAGCGGCTCGGTGCGTATTTGATGAGTTTTAGTGTTATCGGTGCGTTAGTTCATTTCCTCGCGTTCGGTCCAGAGCGGCTAGAGGAATAGGTGTTGAGCGATGACTGTAGCGACGAGTGAGACTAAAAGTCGTATTCTTCTACGGTTTACGTTTTTCGAACGCATCATCCATTGGGTTGTTGGAGTTACGTTTGTTGCGTTGCTCATGAGTGGACTAGCGTTTTCGTACCCTGCACTGTTTTGGATGACCACCTTGTTTGGTGGAGGGCCGGCCGCACGTGTTTTGCATCCCTGGTTTGGTGTCGCGTTTGGAATTGGGATGGTTGTCATGATTGTTATTTGGATTCGTGACATGTTTCTGGACGATGGGGATCGGCAGTGGCTTGCGGCAGTCAAGCATTACGCGCTGCGCGATGCAGATCGGGTTCCCCCAGCTGGGAAATATAATGCAGGGCAAAAAATGTTCTTTTGGTTCCAAGCGGTACTAGCGGTCGTATTTCTCGTGAGCGGAGTATTTTTGTGGTTTCCTGAGCTCTTCACGGCCGAAATCCTTGGCTGGATGCGACTGTCACATTATCTCGCTACTCTTGGTGGTGGAGTGCTTCTTGTGGTGCACGTTTATCTTGGGACTGTTGCCTACCCCGGCACTGCAAGGGCGATGGTTGACGGTACAGTGACGGACCGTTGGGCACGTCATCATCATCCGCGCTGGCACGAAGAACGAACCCGTTCAGAACTACTGTAGGGGTTCGTAAATGCGAGTGTCGTTTCCTGATTCTGGCGTGTGGCACCAGCGTGCAAAGCGTGCCGAATTTCTCAGCGAAAAACATTCCCATGCAAGCTCGCTGTTGCTGTTTTATCTTCAGTTGATTCGCACACAGCTCGCCGTGTTTACGGAGACTAAACAAGCCGGCCTGCTTACGGAAAAAGTGGTGCCATTGTCGTTAAAAGCTGATGTTTTTCGGGATTGCCTTGACCAACAGCTTGTCCAATGTTCGCAGCAGCGGTTTGTTGAGTTTGTGAGAACTCTACAGGTGTCGTCGACAGACGTGCTCGCGGACGTTGCGAAATGTCTTGTTGCGAACCCGGAGGTAGCAAATCGTGCCCTTCGGAACTGTGCGCAAGGAATTCCAAATGACAAAATCGGACTCGAACTAGGCTGTGACTGTGGGCCGGTAGAATTTTTTCCTCGGGCTTTTATACAGCCGATTGCAGAAGCTATTGTGCAAGAAGGTAATGTGCAGCCGGTTGGTGAGCGTACAGCTCTCGGTGTCTGTCCTTATTGTGAGTCTGCACCGTTCGCCTCTGTGTTGCGCGATGAGCCTGACCTGAAGGGTAAACGTACCTTACAGTGTTCGTTATGCGCGAGCGAGTGGGTGTTTCCACGAAGTTGTTGTCCACGGTGCGGCGAAGAAACACCTGAGCAGTTGGATTATCACATCAGTGAAGCGTGGCCACATGTTCGCATCGAGGAATGCCGCTCGTGTCGTACCTATCTGAAGGCGATCGATCTCCGCACGAATGGTTTGGCTGTTCCGGTAGTTGATGAGTTAGCCTCAGTTGAACTTGACTTATGGGCGAGTGAGCAAGGGATGGCAAAGTTGCAGCAGAATGTGTTGGGGCTATAGTGTGGTCGTGCAAGTTAGCGTGGAGTTGTATGTCGAGTAACGGTCAGGAAATAAGCATGGTGACTCAGTTGTTGGTCTCTAGAGGAACGTGAAGTTATGCGAGAGGCGTTTATCTATGACGGATTAAGGACTCCCTTTGGACGCCACGCTGGCGCGTTGGCAGCAATTAGACCAGACGATCTGCTTAGTGCTGTTATTCAGGCCGTTGTGGAGCGTAGCCCCTTCAGGCAGGATCAGTATGAGGATGTAATAGTCGGTTGCACCAACCAGGCGGGCGAAGATTGCCGGAATATTGCTCGAAGAGCTGGTTTGATGGCAGGGCTTCCGGTCGATGTCGCAGGGATGACGGTTAATCGCTTGTGTGCGAGTGGGCTCGCGGCGGTACTCGACGCGTCCCGTGCAGTTCAATGTGAACAGGGAGAACTGTTTGTCGCGGGTGGCGTCGAGAGCATGAGTCGTGGCCCATTTGTGATTGCCAAATCTGAGCGCGCCTATGGACGTCAATTCGCGGCCTACGACTCTACACTTGGCTCGCGGTTCCCTAACCAAGTCGTCGTAAAACAGTACGGTGATCATGCAATGTACGAGACAGCGGAAGAAATAGCCTCTGACATGGGTGTTACCAGAGGGGCCAGTGATCGCTTCGCCGCGTCGTCACAGCAAAAATATGAGCATGCAAAGCGGTCGTCCTTTTTTAGTGGCGAGTTGCATCCGGTTTCTGTCGTCGGTTCAAGACGCGGGGAACCCAAGTCCGTTGTGGAGGATGAACATCCCCGTCCTGAAACTGATTTCGAGCGACTATCACATTTGAAGCCACTGTCTGATGACGGGGTCGTGACTGCTGGCAATGCGTCTGGAATCAATGACGGCGCCGTTGCGCTAATTGTGGGTTCCCGTGACGCGGGAGCCAAAGTGGAGATGGCGCCAATAGCTCGTGTCGTAGCTGCTGCTGTCGCTGGTGTGGAACCTCGCGTAATGGGACTGGGACCGGTGCCGGCCTCGCGCAAAGCACTCGCCAGAGCGGGGTTAACTCTAGATGATATGGATGTGATTGAAATCAATGAAGCATTCGCAAGTCAGGTGCTTGGCTGCCTAAAACTCTTTGATTTGTCGGCGGAGGATAGCCGCATTAATCCTAATGGTGGGGCTATAGCGATTGGTCATCCGCTTGGAGCATCTGGTGCTCGCCTTGCCTTAACGGCCGTTCGCGAACTCCAACGAACAGAAGGTCGCTATGCATTAGTAACGTTGTGCATAGGTGTTGGACAAGGACTTGCCGCTATCGTCGAGCGGGTGCACTAGTCGAGATATCCGATGTTAGCGAAGCGTCGACGACTCCTACTTTTAGTTGCTGTTTACCTCATTGTTGTTTATTTGCTGCCGCAGCCTGATGCTGTAGATGCGCAAGGGTGGCGAATTACAGGAATATTTTTTGCGACGATTGCTGGTTTGATGCTTCAGCCTTTACCAGGCTCTCAAGTAGTGCTGCTTGGCGTGACGATGTTGGTTCTTGTCGGCGGCGTGCCGATGGCTGAGGCGCTCGATGGGTATTCGGCCACGGCGGTTTGGATGGTTCTGACTGCGATGTTGATGTCGCGTGCGCTCAGAGACTGTGGTCTTGCCCGGCGGATTGCACTTTGGTTTATACGTGCTATTGGTAAAACCTCTCTTGGCCTTGGTTACGCACTGCACTTGACAGACGCGACCCTTGCAACGGGGGTGCCGTCCATTACGGCCAGGTCGGCAAGCATTGTTTTTCCTATTGCACGAAGCATAAGCAGTCTGTACGACTCTGAGCCAGGCGAAACGGCGAAGCGTCTTGGGACATTTCTCATGACGTGTATGTATCAGACGAGTGTCGTTGCATCGGCCATGTTTTTTTACAGTAGTGCGGCGAACTTACTTTTGGGGCAGATTGCGTTAGATGTCGCCGGCATAGAGGTGACTTGGACCAGTTGGTTTGTCGCCGGACTTGTACCAGGCATTGTGTCGAGTCTTGCGGTGCCTTACCTGGTGATTCGGATGCTTCCTCCGGAGGTCACGCACACGCCAGCTGCCTCGCAATTCGCTCAAACAGAACTTGATAAATTGGGACCTATCCGTGGTGTTGAGGCCACGGTGTTGGCAGTCTTTATCTTTCTTATTGGAGCCTGGGTAGCTTCTTCCTATGTCGCTTGGCTCTCTGCCGGTCTAGTCGCATTTTTGGGACTCAGCGTGCTTTTTGTAACTGGGGCCTTGACGTGGAACGCGGCGCTTGGCGAACGTTCGGCTTGGGATGTCTATGTGTGGTACGGAGGTTTATTGACGATGGGTGGACTCCTGAATGAAACGGGCGTTACCACCGTCTTTGCTACCTGGATTGGTGCCTGGTTTGTCGGGGTGCCGTGGTTTGTGGTTCTTATTGGCACCTTAATCATTTATTTTTACACGCATTACTTTTTTGCAAGTACCACTGTTCATGCGTTGGCTCTGTATGCTCCGTTCATCGTGATGTTGATTGGGATTGGTGCGCCACCTGCGGTGGTGGTGTATAGCCTCCTGTTTATCAACAATTTACAGGCTGGGATCACGCATTACGGGACGACCACATCACCGGTCATCTTTATAGAGGGCTATGTGAGCCTCGCTGATTGGTGGCGTGTTGGGTTTGCTGCATCACTTTTAAACCTCACCATATGGTTAGCACTCGGTATTGCATGGTGGAAAGTGTTGGGATTATGGTGAGGCCCGAGGAACGACGGCACGTTATCCGTGCTATCACTTGGTTTGGTCTCGCCGTAGTGACGTGCGCTTTTGTTATCGCATGTTCGCCTGAAGAGTCGTTGCAAACCACGGGTGAAGCTATTTCTGAAGCTGAAATGTTTGACCTAGTGATATCTGGTGGTCGTGTGATCGATCCGGAAAGTGGGTTAGATGGCATACGACATATTGGTGTGCGAGATGGCACCGTAATCAGGGTGTCGGAGACACCATTAGGTGCTGCTGAGGTTGTTGATGCGACCGGTTTGGTCGTGGCTCCAGGATTTATTGATCTTCATGCCCATGGCCAGGATTTAGAGAGCAGTCGTTTCCAGGTAATGGACGGCGTGACAACGGCATTAGAGCTCGAGATAGGAGTTTTTCCTGTCGCTCGGTGGTACGGCCATCGAGAGGATGCAGGTGCACTGATCCATTATGGGGCGTCCGTCAGTCATCAAGGTGCGCGGGTGCGCGCTATGGGAAGCGTATTTGCTCGGGGTAATAGTGAAGGGACGCTCACGCTTGGGGAGAGTAGTGACGATACTCTGTATCGTGCGGCTACTGACGTAGAGCTCAACCGTATGCGGTCCCTAATGGAGCGCGGGCTACGTGAGGGTGGCATTGGTTTTGGGTTCGGTCTTAGCTATACACCAGGAGTAAGTCATTACGAGCTGTTCAACTTGTTTGACGTTGCTGCAGACTTTCAGGTCCCCTCGTTTATCCACTTACGTTCATCGTCGGCGTTTCGACGGGGTGGTCCCATGGCGCCGGTTCAGGAAGTAATAGCAAATGCCGCGGCTACCGGTGCAGCGGTACACATTGTCCATATGAACAGTACGTCCGGATCGCGTGCTGAGGAGACGTTGGCAATGATCCGCGGTGCTCGTCAACGAGGTATAGACGTGACCACCGAGGCGTATCCGTATACCGCAAGTGCCTCACGTATTGAATCACCACTCTTTGACGGATGGGACGATCGACCTCAGGGTGCATATCAAACGTTACAGTGGGTCGACACGGGGGAGCGTCTGACACGCGAGACCTTTGAAAGATACCGAGCTCAGGGTGGTTGGGTCATTATGCATGGCCGTTCGGAAGTGACAAACGAATGGATTGTTGGTCAACCTGACGTGATTGTGGCCAGCGATGGAATTCCATTTGATAGTGGTCGTGCCCATCCGAGGGGAGCCGGGACCTTTGCGCGTGTATTGGGGTATTACGTGCGTGAACGAGACGCTATTTCATTAAGCGAGGCTATTCGAAAAATGACGTTGCTACCGGCTCAGCGACTCGAATCGACTGTGCCCGAAATGTCAAAAAAGGGTCGTGTTCAACCAGGAAGCGATGCTGACTTAACTATTTTTGATCCCGAGCTGGTCATTGACCGCGCCACCTACGAGGAGCCAGACAGTTACTCCGAAGGGATTGTTCATGTACTAGTTGCTGGCACGTTTGTTGTGGTCGATGGTCGTCTCTTAGAGGACGTTCGTCCTGGGCAGCCACTCCGCGGACGCCGCATGACCGAAGGAGATTAATACCGTCTTGGAGGGTCCACATAGTTGTTATGACGTCGCGCTGTTTAGGTGGCCTGGCTCGTCGTTAGGGTATCGAGATTGGGACGTTCGAGGCCGATACCTGTTGCTTCTTCAAACGCGTGAGCAAGTTGGAGCACACCGAAATCGTCCTGCTGGCGACCAACGATCTGTAGCCCAACGGGAAGTCCGTCTTCGGTAAAACCGCACGGCACCGAAATGGCTGGTAGGCCAAGTACTGAAATAAATGAGCATGAACTCATCCAGTCCGTGTAGGTTTGCATGGAGGTGCCGTCAATTTCTCTAACATATGGTTCTGAAACGGAGAACGGGGCAACTTGAGTGACTGGCAGTACGAGAAACTCGTACTCTTCCATGAAATGTCGGACATGTTCGAGGAGTCTTGACCTCTTGCGGGCCATTTCGCCGAGTTGAGGCCCGCTCAATTTTCGGCCTTCTTCGATATTCCACACGACAGTGTCTTTCAGAAACTTTCGGTGACTTTCGAGCAGAGATCCATAACAAAGTTCAAAATACCAGGCACGCCACACGTCGAACACGGCCTTCGCGTCAGTCATGTCTGGACAACTCTCCTCTGTGTTGCATTTGAGTTCTTCAAAAATTTGTCGTTGGTTATTGACGGTGTTACTTATCCGGGTCTCAAAGGGCAGATTCGCAAATGTGGGAGCCCAAGCGATCTTGGTTCCTTCAAAATTTCGTTCCAAAGGGCCGTCGAACATTGCCGATGATTCTGGAAGCGATAGTGGATTTCTCCGGTCAGGTCCAGCAACAGCACTCATGACCAACGCGACATCTCCAACCGTTCTTGCCATCGGTCCCTGTACGCCTAAGGGAAACCAGGGGTCTTGGGAGGGCCATATAGGAACACGGCCAGGAGAGGGACGAAAGCCAACGACGTTGCAAAAGCTAGCTGGGTTTCGGAGGGAACCACCAATGTCGGTGCCGTCTGCGATTGGTAACATCCCAGAAGCGAGTGCAACAGCAGCGCCGCCACTACTACCGCCACACGTTTTTGTTCGATCGAAAGGATTTAGAGTTGATCCGAAAACATCGTTAAATGTTTGTGATCCAGCCCCAAATTCTGGAGTGTTAGTTTTGCCGACGGTGATTGCACCAGCTGCCTTCAGCCGTTCAACGATCAGGGCATCTTCTTCCGGAATGAATTGAGCAAAGATCTTTGAGCCGAAGGTTGTGCGCAAACCTTTTGTTCTTGTGAGATCTTTGTGGGCGACGGGCAGGCCATGTAACGGCCCTAATGTCTCGCCCCTCCTTAGGGCGTCGTCTGCGGCTTTAGCTTCTCGGAGAGCGTCGTCGATGGAGAGTGTCACGATCGCATTTAGCGCCGGATTTACTTTGGCAATCCTGGATAGGTGAGTTTCCAAGACCTCAACGGCTGTTACTTGCCGAGATCGAAGAAGCGCGGTAATTTCTCGTGCGGTGTAGTAGCAGAGGTCAGACACAGTACATGCCGCATCATGCGGGCACTGTAAACTACTACGTTTATGAGGTCTGTGGGTTCGGATTCTGCTCGACCGTAATGAAAGGAGCGCATCGTGGCCAAGATATGCCTGTGTGTCAGTGTGTTGTTACTAGGAGTTGCATGTGCTGGAGAGGCGCCAGTTTCTGAGACTGTGGATGAAGTAACGGCACCGCCCGTCGAGGGGGAGGGAACCATAGTCAGGTTGGACCCAGCTTTTGACGCGCTTGTGCCAGCTGATGCTGTTATCGAGAAACTCGCGGATGGTTTTGGTTTTACGGAGGGACCACATTGGATTGAATATCACGGTCTTTACGGAGGTGCGGTACTTTTTAGTGATATACCAGGCAATACCATCTTTCGATGGAGCTCCGATGGGACGGTTACCCCATTTCTCACACCGGTGTTTGAAGGTGACCGCGAGGGCATTACAGCTGGGTCCAATGGAATAACGACAGATTCCGAGGGCCGTGTGTTATTTACAGAACACGGCAATAGACAGATCAGTCGGATCGAGGTCGATGGGTCCCGCGTTGTTGTCGTGGATAACTATCAGGGGGATCGACTTAACAGTCCCAATGATCTCGTGTTTCACTCGGATGGCTCGCTCTACTTTACGGACCCGCCCTATGGGTTGGCGCAACAGGATGAGGACCCAGCCAAGGAGGTGGCCGTCAATGGCATTTATCGCCTAAGTGTTGACGGTGAGCTGTCGCTGATCGCTGACCAAACGCGGCCGAACGGTATTGGGCTCTCTCCGGATGAATCACGTTTGTATGTTGCTAATTCCGACAACGCTAGCAAAGTGTGGATGGCATACGATCTAGCAGCAGACGGGACTGTGAGTGGTGAAAGTGTGTTCGCCGACGTTACGGATAGCGCTGCAGAGGGCGTCCCTGATGGTCTCAAGGTCGATGCTTTAGGTAACCTGTGGGGTACTGGGCCAGGTGGCATTTGGGTCTTCAGTCCAGATGGCAAACATCTCGGTTCGATACAGCCGACAGAGCGTCCTGCTAATCTTGCATTTGGCGGACCAGATGGAATGACCTTGTATATGACCGCTCAAACTGGTTTCTACCGGGTGCCTGTCAGCATCGGTTGGACTGGACGCTAGTTGGAGCCAAGTCCACCTCGAAAAGAGGGTCTAAATGCGTGTACGTGACGTTACGATTTTCGGTCTGGTTGGCATGTGTTTTGTTGGTGGCGACCAAGGCACGACGGCACTTGCCCAGGAAACATGGCCCCAATTTCGTGGTGTCAATTCCAGAGGGGTTGCGACTGACCGTTTGTTGCCCATGTCTTGGAGTCGGACTGAGAATGTTGATTGGGCTATCGACATAGCTGGTCTGGGCTGGAGTTCACCGGTTGTGTGGGGTGACCTCGTAGTTGTTACTAGTGTGATTGCCGACGGAGCAGTCGAAGAGCCGAGGGCCGGTTTCTATTTTAATGGTGAACGTCCGACCCCTACGGACGTTCACCGCTGGATGGTTTATGGGTTCGACGTAGCAACGGGCGCATTGATGTGGGAGCGGGAGGTGTATCGCGGCGTCCCAAAATCGTCTCATCATCTTAAGAATACGTATGCGTCGGAGACGCCGGTCATAGACGGCGAGCATATTTTTTCCTATTTTGGAAATGTTGGTTTGTTCTGTCTTGACATGAACGGACAGGTGGTGTGGTCACTTGACTTCGATGCAGTGGATACGCGGCTTGGATGGGGGACAGCCTCGTCACCGGTAATCCACGATAATCGACTCTACGTGGTAAATGACAATGACGAACAGTCCTACTTGGTTGCGCTGAGTAAAGAAACTGGTGCTGAGTTGTGGCGCGTTGACCGTGATGAAGGTTCGAATTGGTCCACACCTTACGTTTGGGAAAACGATCTTCGGACTGAGTTGGTGACTACCGGAACTGACAAAGTGAGGTCGTACGACCTCGACGGAAATTTGTTGTGGGAACTTACCGGGATGTCGTCTATAACGATACCGACGCCGTTTTCTGAATTTGGTCTGCTGTACATTGGTTCGGGCTATATAGGAGATCAAAAACGGCCGGTGTTCGCCATTCGTCCTGGTGCTAGTGGTGACATTTCTGTCGTCGATGATGCGGCGCTCAGTGACTACATTGCTTGGTATTTGCCGCAGGGTGGTTCTTACAATCCGTCGGCCATCATTTACGGGGATTACTATTACACGTTGCTAGACCGTGGCTTTTTCACTTGTCATGATGCCCGCACTGGTGAGGAGGTGTACGGACGCCAGCGGATTCGGCCCGGTGTTGCGTTCACGTCGTCACCGTGGGCGTACAACGGTCATATATTTGCTCTTAGTGAGGAAGGCGAGACGTTTGTAATTAAGGCTGGGCCAGAATTTGAAATAGCCGATGTAAACACGTTGGGTGAAATGGCTATGGCGACGCCAGCTATTGCACATAGCAGCCTATTCATTCGGACAGTGTCAAAGCTGTATCGAATTTCACAATTAGACTAGCTGGTGTGTAGCCATAGGGGGAATGACATGAGGATCTTTAAAGCCTGTCAGTTGACGTTGGCCGTGTCTGCCTGTTTAGGGATGATGGTAGTTACGGCTGACGGACAGTCGTCACGGAGTGTTACTGCAAGCATGGTTGATGACTGGATGAACGAATTGTCGAATTGGGGGCGCTGGGGTGAGGACGATGAATTAGGGACACTCAACTTGATTACCTTGGAAAAACGACGATCCGCGCTAGCGTTAGCTTCTGCAGGGGTTTCCGTGTCTCTATCGCACAACTATTTAACAGAACGTGCTGCTGATGCGACGTCTCCGATTGGGCGTGAGATGTTAGGGCCCGATCGGCCTGGGCCCTTTCGAAGCGACCGCTATACCTTTGCTTATCACGGCTATGCTCATTCGCACATGGATTCGCTATGTCACATGATGCATGGTGGACAGATGTATAACGGGTTTGTTCGCGATGATGAAGTAACGGCTGAAGGCTGCGCGAAGCTTGCCATTATTAACTTTAAGCAAGGCATTGTGACCCGTGGAATCTTGATGGATATAGCGCGTCTCAAGGGCGTTGATTATTTGGATCCTGGCACTCCAATTTACGTTGAAGATCTGGAAGCGTGGGAACAGGAAGCCGGCATCCGGGTTGAGTCCGGTGACATTGTGTTTATTCGTAGCGGGCGGTGGGCCCGACGTGCTGTCGAGGGAGCTTGGGCTACATCCGAGCGTTCCGCGGGGCTCCACGCATCTGTTGCGCCTTGGTTGAGAGAGCGGGGTGTTGCGATGTTAGGAGGGGATGGCACGAATGACGTGATGCCATCAGGGGTCGATGGTGTCACACAACCGATTCATCAGTTGACTATTGTGGCCATGGGCATGCCGTTATTCGACAATCTTGATCTTGAAGCTGTGGCTGTGGAGGCTGGACGTCAGGGGCGATGGGAATTCCTTTTGGTTGCTGCGCCACTCGCGATGGATGGAGGCACAGGTTCGCCACTTAATCCGCTTGCCATTTTCTAGTGAAGCCTAGTTGTAGGAGCTTTAGTTTCCAATCGCGACCAGCTCGCGGTCGGTTCGTATGTACCAGATTTTATCGACGAGTGCGGGTGACGCGAGTGTTCTAGTCCCGATGTCGTTAACGTGAAGTAGTTCGAAATCTGGTCCGGTACGAAGTACAAATGTGAGCCCCTCATCATTCGTCACAAACAATTTGTCATCCACGATGATTGGTGATGCTGAGAACCCTTCTCGCGTTGCTCGTCCCAATCGTTGTTGCCACATTACGTTTCCGGTTGCTGCTTCAAAGCATGTGATGATGCTTGACATGTCGTTGATGGTGTACAGATAATTTTCATGGGCAATTGGTGACGGCACAAACGGAGACCCACGGGATGTCGACCAAGCCACGTGCGTGTCACTTACATCTCCTTCACCGCCAGGACGGATGGCTAGCGTCGGGCCAGCGCGCCCAGAGGTGCAAAAAACAAGTCCGGCCGCAACTACGGGTGTTGGAATGACCTCGAATAGGTTGCCTCCGCACTGCCAGAGCAGTTGACCGGTGGTTGGGTTATAGGCATCGACGGTGTTTTGACTGCTTACGATGAGTTCGTCGTGGTTACCCACACGAATTGCCACAGGTGAGCCCCAGCCGACACTTTGGCTGCGTTCTGAGCGCCAGACTATACGGCCGGTCTGTTTGTCATAAGCTGCCACAAACCCGCCCTCTCGTTGATCTTGAAACAAAATCAAGGTGTCTTCGTACAGTAAAGGCGATCCTGCCGGTCCGTGATAATTACTAATCGGCCCAACATCTGTGTGCCAGATGATGTTGCCTTCGAAATCTAATGCAACGATTCCTCGTCCGCCCAGTGATGCGAAGATGTGTTGTCCATCTGTCGTTGGGGTTGCGGAAGCCGGGCCGTTCTTTGCGTGAACTTGGTCTGGTCGACCTGAGACGACTTCCGTTTCCCAAAGCAGCGCTCCACTAGTTCTTTCGTACGCCAACATTGACAACGCCCGACCTTGGTCACGCCCTGTCGTAAGAAATATGTAGTTTCCCCAAACAATTGGAGACGAGTTGCCAGAGCCGGGTACCGGAGTCCGCCACAGAATGTTATTACTGTCGCTCCAGTCGCTTGGATATCCCGTTCCACTCACGAGACCTTGTCCAGAAGGTCCACGCCATCGTGTCCAATAATTGGCGCCTTCACCCTCTACTTCAATCATGTGAACTGACGGACTAATCTGTTGGCTCCGGATACTACTGGATGACAAAACAACTAACGCTGCAGCTGCTATGCCGATTCTTCTGTATTGGCCGTATCTGGGCATGGCGTTTTCTCCGATAATCGTTACTTCGTTGGTGGACCGTCAGTTACTTTATAGGACGGCAAGACCTGGTGCGTCATGTGTAGTGCGACAATTGATTGAGCTGCGAAACCCGGCCCCATGCTGTGAGTATAATCAGATGTCAAGGTCGTAGATTTCCTGAACGGTTAGCCATTGCTTGTTTCTGAGGGAGCACTGATTTGGACCAGGTGTTCAGATGAAGGCAGTAGTCAAAACAATTACGTTTGGATTTGGGTTAATCGTTGCTCTAGCGCCTGTTAGCGCGCAGGATTGGCCTCAATTTCTCGGGCCAGAACGTAACGGTCAGTATGATGGCCCGCCCCTCGCGACACAATGGCCAAACGGTTCTCCCGCGGAGTTATGGCGGCGTCCGGTTGGAGCAGGTTTTGCTGGCCCGGTGGTCGCAAACGACCGGATAATACTGTTTCACAGAGTTGATGGTCGGGAGGTGCTTGAAGCTCTAGATGCGTCTAGTGGCGCTCAGCTTTGGAGTTATGACTATCCCACAAGCTACCGCGATGATTTTGGGTTTGACGAAGGACCGCGTTCTTCTCCGGTAGTTGTTGACGGCCGAGTATTTAGTTTTGGTGCCCAAGGTGCGCTCCACGCAGTCGACCTCGAGACTGGAAGCGGACTTTGGAGCGTGGATACACGTTCACGATTTGGATTTCAAAAAGCGTTCTTCGGTGCCGCCGGTTCACCGTTGGTAGAGGATGGGCGCGTATTGGCGAACATTGGTGGGCCAGATGCCGGGATTGTAGCGTTCGATGCAAGTTCCGGCGATGTGCTTTGGACTGTCAGTGGTGAAGAAGCCAGTTACTCGTCGCCGGTGGGAGCGACCTTCGACGGAATTCGACACGCGTTGTTTTTTACCCGTAACAATGTGCTCGCGCTTGATCCGGTGAACGGTAATCTCCGTTTTCAGAGAAATTGGCGTGCACGGATACGAGCATCGGTGAATGCTGCGACACCCCTTGTAGTTGGGGATCACATTTTTATTTCCGCAGAGTACGGAACAGGTGCCGGCGTGTTTCGGGTTAATGGAACGGATCTTGAGGAGCGTTGGACTTCAAATGATGTTCTTTCAAACCACTATTCCACTAGTGTGTTCCACGACGGATATCTCTACGGGTTTCACGGTCGTCAAGAGTATGGGCCAAGTCTTCGAGCGGTCGAGTTTGAAACTGGTGATGTTTTGTGGGATGTCGAGCGGTTTGGCGCGGGGAGTGTGACGCTTGCAGGTGACCTACTCGTCATTGTTCGGGAATCCGGAGAGTTACATCTTGCGGATGCGTCACCAGGGGCCTTCAGCATTCTTGCGCAAGCCAGACTACTGCCGCCGACTATACGCGCATACCCGGCCCTTTCGGAGGGACGATTGTTTGTGCGTAACGGTGATACTCTCCTAGCCGTTAACCTGGCGCCTTAAGTGACGTCTTAGGCATTTACATTTGATTGCTTACGGAAAGACGCCTTTCTCTACGTAGGACCTTGCGACCCGGTCTATTGCGACGACGTAGGCGGCTGTTCTGAGGTCTTTTATTCCGGCGGTGCTTATGCAGGCGTCCCGTATCGTGTGGTAGGTCGAGACCATTGTTTCTTCGAGCCCTGAGTTAACGACCGTTAGTTCGTCAATTGGCTGAATAATCGATTCGCGTTCATTCGGTGTTAGTTTTTTCCCCGTTGCCACCTCCATTGCCTGTAGTAGACGGTTATCAGAATGCACTTGGTGTCGTCGTTCAAGGCGACCAAACCGAACGTGCGATAGATTTTTCAACCATTCAAAGTAGGAGACGATGACGCCTCCGGCATTTGCAAAGACATCTGGGATAACCAACTTGCCTTGCTGGTGGAAGATTTCGCTGGCTTCTGGCGTTGTTGGTCCATTCGCTCCTTCCAAAATGATCTGAGCACGGATGTCAGCGGCATTGTGGACTGTGAGTTGATTTTCTAACGCGGCCGGTATTAGAACGTCACAGTCGAGCGTTAAAGCTTCTGACGGATTCTCGAGCGTTACTGCGTCCTTGAACCCGAGAATTGAACCCTTCTCTTGCCGGTGTTCCCACACCTGTTCAGGGTTCACTCCAGTTTGACAAGAAATGGCTCCGTCATGCTCCGCGATACCGACGATAAGTGCTCCTGCTTCATGACAAAAACGGGCAACCCAGTAGCCGACTTTTCCAAACCCCTGCACGACAACCCGCTTGCCATTGAGTCCCACGGATAAGCCGAGTGGCTCCATGTCGTCCAGCACGCTACATACTTCCTGAAGGACATAGAAGAGCCCACGGCCCGTTGCTTCGCGTCTGCCACGGATGCCACCCTGAGTGACGGGTTTTCCTGTCACACAGCCAAGTGCGTCGATTTGATCCGAGTGCATTTGCAAATAGGTATCCGCGATCCAGGTCATTTCCCGTTCGCCGGTGCCATAATCTGGTGCGGGTACATCCACGGCTGGTCCAATAAAATTCTTCTTTATGAGTTCGTGGGTATACCGCCTTGTGATCCGCTCAAGTTGTTCTTGGCTACGCTCCCGTGCGTTGATTTGTATCGCACCCTTAGCGCCACCAAAAGGAACCTCTACGAGGGCGCACTTGTAGGTCATTAGAGCCGCAAGTGCCATGACCTCGTCCTCGTTTGCTTCCGTGCTATAGCGGATGCCTCCTTTGACCGGAAGTCGGTGTTGGCTATGTTCGGCCCGCCAGGCACGTAGAACTTCGATCTGACCGTCAGCGTGACGGACAGGAAAATCGAAACGATAGACGCTATTGCAACGCTGAACTTGATCCAGTAGACCCTTTGGATGCGTGGTGAACGCGGCGGCTTGATCGAAATAGCGCGTAACATCGGTATAAAAACGCTGTTCAGTCATCAATTATCTCTCCATCATGGAGGTTCGGTTTATAAAGAAGCAATCTAGACGTATTCTTTCATAAGGTGATTAGGTTCTGACTGGAGACGATTTGCGCCATGGTTGAAATGTTAATCGTTGTGACCTTAGTTCTTGCGATTTCAGCGACATGTTCATTGTTTGAGGCTGTGTTGTATTCCGTGCCAACGAGTCGAATAGAAGCGTTGGTACGATCGGGTCGTTCGTCCGGACGGATGCTAAAGGAAATGCGCCAGCAGGTTGACAGGCCGATCGCTGCGGTTTTGTCTCTAAACACACTCGCGAACACGGGTGGAGGCGCGATTGCTGGTGCACTAGCCGCGCAGGTGTTTGGTGGTCAGATTTGGGTGTTTTCAATCGCGTTTACTTTTGCCGTCTTGTTTTTTTCCGAGGTACTCCCGAAAACTATTGGTGTTGTTTACGCGCGCGGACTAGCTCCTTTTGTCGCTCGGCCTTTAAACTTCTTGGTGCTACTGTTCAGGCCTGTCGTTGCGCTGAGCCAACTCGTGACAAAGTTTGTGTGGAGTGGACAGCAAGAACAGAAGATTTCCGATGATGAACTGTTGACTATGGTTGGTCTCGGGCTTCGTTCTGGCGACCTGCAACCGCATGAGGCGCGTGTCATTGAAAATGTGCTTTCGCTTGAGCGACGAAATGCGGCTGATGTCATGACACCGCGCCCAGTGGTCTTCACGCTTGCTGCGAACATGGTGGTCAGAGATGCCGCACAGGTGAAAGAGCTTGAAGAATACAGTCGCATTCCGGTCTACGGTGGTGACCAGGAAGAGCTAATCGGAGTTGTACACAAGGTTGACATCCTTAGAGCGGTAGCGGATGACCAGTTTGATAGTACGTTGGCAGGGTTGATGCGACCGATCCATTTCGAAGTTAACTCGATACCGCTTGATCGGCTGTTGCTGAGCTTTCTTGAACGCCGGCAGCATCTCGCGGTTGTGATTGATGAGTTTGGTGGATTTGACGGGATTGTAACTCTCGAAGATGTATTGGAAGAACTAATCGGCAGGCAAATTGTAGACGAGTTCGACCATGTGGCCGACCACCGGTCATTCGCCAAACGTAGAGCGCTTAGCCGGCATCTTGC
>CAZDQD010000055.1:0-33751 GCA_964507425.1 uncultured Vicinamibacteraceae bacterium | reverse complement strand
TGGAACACAATACGCAGGCGGTGACGCTCGGGAATAATCTGCTGTTAACGTATCGCATCAATGCAGGGACCGTGATGTTTCTGGGCTACGATGACCGCTATCAACGTGGCACACAGATCGATAATGTCTTATTTCCGATGCGGGCACTCCAACGGACCAATCACGCGATATTTACGAAGGTGTCGTACTTGTTCCGGTATTAGGAATTGTGCTTCGAGGATGAGCAAGGGGGGAGGCTATGCGTCTAACTGTATGTTTTATCGTTGGAGTATTGCTCGCGGTTCCAACAACCGCGCAGGTTGAACGACTGGGCAATTTGCCAGACCGAGCGGTTGATTGGGTGCAGGAGTATATACAGATCGATACGATCAACCCTCCAGGCAATGAGATTGACGGGGCACGTTTTTTAGCTGGCATATTTGAAGCCGAAGGTATCCCCTACGAAATGGCGGAGTCTGCCGCAGGGCGGGGAAACATCTGGGCTCGCCTATCGGGTGGCAATGAACCGGCGTTGGTGTTACTACACCACATTGATGTTGTGCCGGCGGACCCAAACTACTGGTCGACAGACCCGTTGTCTGGAGAAATTCGTGAAGGCTTTCTCTACGGGCGGGGCACGCTCGATACAAAGACGTTGGGCATTGTGCAACTGGCTGCCTTTCTAAACTTGCATCGTTCTGGTGTCGCTTTAGACCGTGACGTCATCTATCTTGCGACTGCTGACGAGGAAGCTGGAGGCTACTTTGGGGTTGGATGGCTCGTCGAAGAGCGTCCGGAGCTGTTTGATGGGGTTGGCTATGTCCTCAATGAAGGCGGCGGCGGTGGCGAAGTGGATGACCATGTGCAGGTGTCGGTCGAAGTGACCCAGAAAGTGCCGTACTGGATTCGGATAACCAGTCGTGGGCAGCCTGGGCATGGATCCCGGCCGCAGGCGTCGACGGCGGTGACGCGGCTTGTGTCGGCTTTGGATCGATTGCGACAACATGAGTTCGACGCTCGAGTCATCCCGCCCGTGGACCGATACTTCCGGGCGTTAGCACCGTCTGTTCCTAGGGAGTGGCAGGAGCGGTACGCCGATATGGGGACGGCGTTGGAAACGCAGGGGTTTGGGGAAGAATTGCGCGATTTTAACAGTTCGCATTTCGCACTCACGCGGAATACGTGCTCGATGACGCGACTTAGCGGTAGTAACAAAATCAATGTAATTCCGACCGAAGCATGGGCAGAGCTCGATTGTCGATTGTTGCCTGACCAGGATGGAGAAGCCTTTTTGCGGGAACTCGACACCGTTTTGGGTGATGCAATTAATGTTGAAACACTTATGCGATTCACACCAGCGCAGTCGTCTGCAGAAACTGGATTATTTCGCGTCATTGAGGACGTGACACGCGAGCATTTTCCGGAAGCGAGTATTGTTCCGTCGGTCTCAACGGGGTTTACGGATAGTCATTTTCTTCGGGACCTGAACATTACGGCTTACGGCTATTCACCTTTCGTTATCCCTCGGGGCGATTCTGCAGGCGTCCATGGAAACGACGAACGCATTTCGGTTCTTAATATACGTCGGGGTGTGCAGGTAATGTCGGACGTGGTCGAACGGTGGGTGGTGGATTAGGGTCGACAAGTGATTGATAGGCCGAGGAACGTTGGGATTGTGCACCAGACCTAATCTACGGGCTCGATCCGAAGCAAAGCGGCCTCGTCGTTCAGCGGATCCCGCCCCGCGAAATCCCCGGCCGTCAGTGCGTAAATGAAGCCGTCTGGGCCTAGATCGACATCTCGAATTCGTCGGCGAAGAGGTTCGAGTAAGGACTCTCTTCGTTTTTCCAATCCTTGCGGGTTAAATTGGATGCGTTCCACGTGGCCGGTTCGATCGATATTGCCCACCATCAATGAGCCCGTCAACAAGTCGCCCTGCCAATTAGGAAAGTGCTCGCCAGTATAGAAAACCAATCCCGAGGGAGCCACAGACGGAATCCAGACAATTTCCGGCTGTTCCAAGTGGGCCTGCCACGGCTGTTCGGAGACACGCGGTCCATAGTATTCGCGTGAATACGAAACGACGGGCCATCCATAGTTGCGGCCGGGCAGGATGATGTTTACTTCGTCGCCGCCCATCGGGGCGTGTTCACTTGCCCACAACAATCCGGTGTCAGGGTGAATCGCAAGTCCCATCGGATTGCGATGCCCGAGCGAATAGACCTCCGGTTTGGCCCCGGACTGGCCGACGAACGGATTGTCGTCGGGGGCTGTGCCATCATCACGCAGTCGTAGGATTTTTCCTATGTGATTGCTGGGATCCTGTGCCTGGACTCGCCGGGAACGAAACGCGCCACCGACGGACATAAAGAGGGTGCCATCCTGAGCGAATGCGAGCCGGGACGCGGCCCCCGAAGCACGTCCATCGGCATCGGCAACAAAGATCTCCTGTACATCGACCAAGGATGTCCCATCAAAGATCCCGCGTGAGAGTGCGACGGTTGCACCAGCCGTAGTTGCCTTTGAATAAGTTAGATAGACCCAATGATTCTGCTCGTAGTGCGGGTGTGCTGCAATATCCATTAAACCGGCGAGGATGGTCTCAGTAAAAACGTCTGGAACGCCAGCTATCGGTGTGGCGTTAAGGGTGCCGTTTCGGATCACCCGTAGCGTGCCAAGTCGTTCCGTGACGAGGATGTCGCCGTCGGGAAGAAAGGCAAATCCCCAGGGGTAGGTAAGTCCATCGGTGACAACCGATACACGGATACGCTGACTTTCAGCCGTATCAAAGACGACGGCGGTAGTGGGCAGTGGGACAGGTGGAATGCCACTTGCTTGCTGTTGTGCGTGAACTATTCCAGCTGTGAGGGTTGCCAGTAGAATGGCCGTTGTCGACCCTATTGGTTTCATTCGTCTGTTCATGTCCATCCCTGGTTGATAAGCGCAGTCAAGACTGTAGACCGAAGAAGTGAATCAATCATATCAAGCCAACGCGTTGCTGGCATGACGTGTGTGCCGTGGTGCTGGATAGTGTTTTGCGATGTCAGCGAATTGGTGATTGGAGGGATACGCGGAAGAGCAGTTACACCGATGTGAGTGAGCCTGTTAGGCTTAGTGCCTACACCGAATAGGCTGAAGGAGCGTGGTATGGGACACCTGATTGTCCGTTCTGCAGGGTTCGTTGTTGCATTTTTAGTTAGTTTCGGGGTCGCTACAACTCAGTCACAGGAACTGGACATTTACTGGATTGATGTCGAGGGTGGTGCGGCTACGTTACTGGTGTCACCGGAAGGTGAGTCGTTGCTGGTCGACACCGGTTTTCCAACGGATGATGACCGGGACGCACGACGAATTGTGGCGGCTATGCAAGAGGCCGGGCTAACGAAGCTGGACCACCTGGTAATAACTCATTACCACCGAGATCACGTCGGTGGACTTGAAGCTCTCGCACGGATGATGCCGATCGAGAGGTGTTATGACCATGGCACCACCACGGAGGAGAGCAATCGTCAGTGGCTAGATGCTTATCTTAATGTGTGTGGGGAGATGCGAACGGTGGTTGAGGCTGGGGACGAGCTTGTTTTTGGTGACATTGAAGTCGATGTTGTGGCTTCAGACGGACGGCTCATCACGATGCCGATAAATGGTGGAGTGACGAATCCACTTTGTGCGACGGCAGAGCAAAAACCGCAAGCGAGCCCTGAGAATCAACGTAGTGTCGGCTTATTGTTCACATATGGACGTTTCACCTTTTTAGATCTAGGTGATTTTAATTGGGCGAAGGAAGTGGAATTATCATGCCCGGTTAACAAAGTCGGAGAGGTGACGCTGTATCAAACGAGTCGTCATGGAGCGTGGGATGACGCGGGCTCACCGACTCATTTGTATGCAATTCAACCGCAGGTAGTGATCGTCAACAATGGTCCTCGCAAAGGGTTGGGTGGCACGTCGCCAGGCTACGCGGAGGTTACGACGGCGCATTTTGCTCGGATTGCGGATAGCCCAGGCATTGAGGGCATTTGGCAGGGGCACCGTTCCCTATTTGATCCAGCAGCGACAAGTAACACTGCGGAAGAAATGATTGCGAACTTTGAAGAAACTGACGAATGCGTGGGACATTGGATTCGGGCGTCAGTGCAAGCTGATGGTTCGTTTAGCGTTCTTAACAATCGGAATGGTTATAGCCGGGTGTATTCAGCACGTTAACGATAAGAAACCATGGACAGACCTGCGGTCGGCACGGGGTCGGTCGTAACCCAGAACGTGATGCAGAGCCTAGGGCAGTTTCGATGGTTGCGTCTCGGCAGTTGCGTGATAGTTGTGTCTGCATGTGCGGAGCGGTCTCCGACGGCGCCTACGATGGAGGCAGGGGGTCAACCGCAGGTGATAAACACTTTCGTGCAGGATGCGTATGTCGAGAGAGTGACTCCACAACGTCTTGAACGCCAACTTGTTGTTGGCCCGGAACGCCGTGGAAAAGGAGAAAGGCGGTACGACGTAGAAAATTTCCTAGGCCGCCCAGGAGGGAAGCCCCTTTCGGGCAAAGGGCGCAGGTGGAACCTGGAACAGAAGCGGAAATATTGTGAACGACTTCCTCGAGAACATGAAAAATTTGCAGCCTGTCAGACTTGGCTCAGGGATAGTTCAAGTGGCGAACAGACACGACGAAAGGCCAGAGTGCGCCAAAAGAGGCAATATTGTGTAGGCCTTGCGCCGACAGATAAGGGGTATCAGCGGTGTAAGAGTTGGTTGAACTCTTCGTCGATGCGGGAGAAAAGGACGCGCAAGTAGTTTCCGTGCTGCTATCATATTTGACTGCGTTCTCGGTCTGGTTCTCGATTGAGTACAATCCGTTAGGAAGAGATGAGTAATAACAGTAGTTCGTCCGACAAAGCCCCGTGGATTACATATCGACCTGAATTGAAAGTGCTCGATTGCACTGTTCGGGATGGGGGATTGATTAACGATCACAAGTTCACTGACGATTTTGTTCGCGCGGTGTACGACACCTGTATTGCGGCCGGGATTGATTCGATGGAGATTGGCTATAAAAACTCTGAGCGATTATTTCCCCGGGATGAATTTGGCAATTGGCGACATTGTCGTGAGGAGGATATTCGTCGGGTAGTCGGTGACCACGATGAGGAGACCACCGGACTGAAGCTTGTCGCGATGGCGGATGCTGGTAAGAGTGACTGGCAAACGGTTATCGGTCCGGCTTCGGAGAGTGTGTTAGGCATGATTCGAGTCGCGTTCTATGCGCATCAGGTTTCAGAAGCCGTAGACATGATTACGCACGCGAGCGAGCAGGGCTATGAAACGATGGCTAATCTGATGGCGGTTTCGAATATCACGGACGAGGAAATCAGTACGGTTCTTGAGGCGATTGCACCGACGCCAGCGAGCACCATGGTGATCGTTGATAGTTTTGGCCATTTGTACAGAGAACAGATTGATCGGCTCTACGACAAGTACTCGGCCGCGATGAAGGGCACCGGAAAAGAAATTGGCATTCACGCACATAACAATATGCAACTTGCGTTTGCGAATACGATTGAAGCTATCGTGCTTGGCTCGAATCGTGCCGATGCGACAATGGCGGGGCTTGGCCGTGGCGCTGGGAACTGCCCGATGGAATTGTTACTTGGTTTCTTGAGAAACCCCAAATTCACCTTACGGCCAGTGCTAGCGTTACTTCAGAATCATATGCCGGATATTCGTAAGACCGTTGAATGGGGCCCGCTCGTGCCGTACAACATTACGGGGCAGTTGAATTTGCACCCCCGTGCAGCGATCCAATGTCGTGCGAGTGAGAATCGCGACGATTTCGTCGCTTTCTATGACGGCATTGTGAACGAGGCGTAAGGCGCCGCGTGCGCGAGGTGCGCATCGATGAGTTCTAACGGGTGCCGTGGTTGTGGGCTCGCTGAACATGACTGATGCCGCTCCGTACCGAAAACACATTCGCCACATCCGGCGGTGTTTTGTGTCCGTCGCGTCACTCCTAATCGTCGTGTTTGGCAGTGTCCCCTTGCTAAGCGCTCAGCCAGTTCCTGTTAGTGAGCATCCAGATATCCAATTGTTTCTGGACGCAGGGTTCCAGACACAAGACCGAGTTGATGACGCTCTTAGGGAAATTTCGGCGGTATGGAAGGACTCGTACGCAAGTCTTGTCTGGGACCTTGCATGGTTGTCGCGGCCCCCGAGTAGAGGATTTCAGCGATTCTTTTCGCTCGTAGGTTTTCTTGGAGAACAGACAGGGCATGGGTTCGGTGCAGACCTTGATCGATGGCGAGAATGGATCTGGGAACAGCCCTACGAGCCGCATCCCGATTATGCCTATCTTAAGGGTCAGTGGTACGGCCAAATCGATCCAAGATTTAGAGACTTTTTCCCTCAGGGGGTAACGTCACGTATTCGCCTGGATGAAATTGATTGGGGTGGTGTGACGGTGAATGGCATTCCACCGCTGTATTTCCCATCGATCAATTCGGCTGTTGAAGCTGACTATCTTGCCGACGAGGACATCGTTTTTGGTATTGCGCTCAATGGTGAGGCGCGCGCCTATCCAAAAAGGATTTTGGCGTGGCATGAGATGGCGGTCGATGAATTAGGAGGAACGGAGCTGACGATTGTGTATTGCACGCTCTGTGGGACGGTGATTCCATTTGAAAGTGAGATTCAGGGGAGGCACTTTACATTTGGGACTAGTGGTTTGCTCTACCGATCGAACAAGTTGATGTTCGACGAAGAGACAAACAGTTTGTGGAATACGTTTGGAGGTGAGCCTGTCATCGGTTCGTTAGCGGAGACTGGCCTGCGGTTGACGACTCGTGCGGTTGTCACTACCACGTGGGGTGAATGGAGACGAACTCACCGTTCCACGACGGTATTGTCACTGGATACAGGCTATAACCGAGACTATTCGGAAGGCGCTGCCTATCGCGGCTACTTTGGCACCGACGAACTCATGTTTCCAGTTAATGCGTCAGACACGCGTCTTACGAATAAGGAAGAGATCGTGACGTTGAGACTGCGTGATACGGCTCAACAAGACCGATGGATAGCAGTGGCGATTACCGCGAAGTTTTTGCAAGAACGGCCACTGCACCAGCAACGCATAGGTGAACACGAGTTGGTTATTGTGACAAGTGACGGTGGCGCAAACCGCGTGTATAACGCGGTGGATACAAAATTTGTTCGGAAGACCGAGGGCGCTCAGTTGGTAGATAGCGAAGGGCGTCGGTGGCAAATCGAGGAAGCCGCACTGGTGCTTGAAAAGAACTCATCCATCCAGCGTGCGCGTGTGCCGGCACCGCGGGCCTTCTGGTTTGGTTGGCATGCACAATTCCCGGATACGGTGTTGATTGATTAGTACGTGGGTGGGGTCGCTAAAGTGGTATGGTGTGTCTTTGC
The DNA here is from genome assembly GCA_964507425.1 of uncultured Vicinamibacteraceae bacterium. Lineage (GTDB taxonomy): Bacteria > Acidobacteriota > Vicinamibacteria > Vicinamibacterales > UBA8438 > DTWD01. Next base: position 26,356 of record CAZDQD010000055.1, on the reverse strand, counting down.
GGCTTGGAGCAGGAAGCACGCTGTTGAGCGTTCGATCGTGAGGAGCAAACGGTTCAGGGAGAAGGGGGATAGACCATGGTTAGAGTTGGTAGCAGGTTGCTGCTTTCCAGTCTTGTGGCGATCACTATAGCGTGCGGAGACACTTCAGTTGGAACCGAATCGGCTGTTGAGCGTGCCCCCCTTGCCATAGACGACTTAGTGGGTGAGATGCGGGATATGGCTTGGGCGGAGGAAGTTGATGCTGCTCAGCTGTTGATTGAGCAGCAACGCCCCCACCACGATATTGCTTCGGCACCGTGGCTCGTCGCGGTTTCTTGGCTTGGTCGTGGGGCTGGTTTTGCTGAACGATGGGATGTTGCGCAGCAATATGCTCGCGAGGCGTACGAAGGCAGTCTCAGTTTGCTCAACGAACGCGCGCTCGATGAAGATGGCCAACTTCCAGCGGCGCTGGGCGCGAGTATAGAAGTGTTGGGTCGAGTTCAGGATGCGAAGGGGGATCGGCCGGGCGCGGTTGCGTTTCTACAGGAACAACGGGCGACGTATGAGGGCACTTCGATAGAAACACGGATTCAGAAAAATGTCATGTTACTGAGTCTCGAAGGCCAACCGTTTCCGATATTGGATGTCGACCATGCGCTCGGTGCGCCCTTGCCGACAGTAGATGACCTCAAAGGCCAAGTAGTTGTCTCATTTTTTTGGGCCCATTGGTGTCCGGACTGTAAGCAACAATTAACGATTCTTGAGCAACTACATGAACAGTATGCCGATCAGGGTTTGAGAATACTTGGGCCCACGCAACTCTACGGATTCAGGTCACGAGGTGAGGATGCGACGGCGGAGCAAGAACTTGCGTATTTGCAAGGCGAATACCAAGAACGATTTCCGATGCCATCGTGGATGAGTATGCCAGTGAGCCAGGACAATTTTCTAGAGTTCGGCGTTAGTACGACGCCGACAATGGTTGTCATCGACCGAGAGGGGGTTGTTCAATTGTATAACCCAGGCAATCTTACGTACGACGAACTCGCGGCGCATGTTGAGCGATTGTTGTAGTGCGGATGTACATGTTTCTCTTAGTGACCGGGGATGCCGAGAATGAGACGGACGCCGTGGTCATAGAACGCAAAAAGGGCGATGGGTATCTGATTCCCATCGCCCTTTTTTATACGGATTCCGTACACTAACTGAGCGCCGTCTCGAATAGCACGAGGAGCCGACTCCACGCCCGTTCAGCCTGAGGCTCGTTGTAGACTTGGGAATCTAGCGAACACCAACCGTGCATCGCTCCGTCGTAGACCTCAATTTCTGCGGGGATGCCTGCCGATGCGTAGGCATCGCGCAAAATATTCTTTGCCTCTGGGTTGCTTTCATCGTCGTTTTCCGCGACGCAATGCAGCATGTGGGCCGTGGTGTCTGGGATTAAGAGATGCGGACTGTCATCGGCATCTGTTGCCAATCCTCCGCCATGAAACGTTGCTCCAGCACCTAAGCGGTCGGGCACGGCGGCTACGGTGCGCATCACAATGGGACCGCCCATGCAATAACCGGTTGTACCGATTTTTCGATTTGTATCGACTGCAGACTGTTGGTCGAGAAAGCTAACAAACGCTCTTGCGTCCGTGAAATGAGTTTCCGGAGTCAGGTTTCGCATCATGGGGATGACGAGATCGCGAATTTCCGGTTGACCAAAGCTCGCACCATCTGGCACCACAGGAGACCGTGCCTCTCTATAAAACGGGTTCACGACTAGGACGGAATATCCAGACTGAGCTAGACGTTTTCCCATCGTTCGAAAGGCTGGCCGGAGACTCAGGATATCTGGCCAGACAAGCACAGCGGGATGCTGACCGGATGACGGGTGCACGAAGTAGCAGTCAGCGACACCGTCAGGGGTCGTTACCTCGATATCCGTCTCAGTGACTGCCTGGGCGTTTGCAACTGGAGGAAACATGGCCGCCATCCCTGCTGCGGCTGAGAGTTTGCCAAATTGTCGTCTTGTGAGCCCGGACTGGCGTAGAAGCTCATCGGCATCGTGTTGGGTATGTTCGTCGCACATGGTGATCTCCTCGGATGCTAGGTTTAATTCTTACGGCGCGATATCTGGAGTTTAGCGCAGCGGGGTGACGTTGTCAGGATGGAGTGCACCGAATCAGATGTCAGCTGTTGACCGGCTGTTAGTAGTGACAATAGATGCGTTGCTCGACGCATTTGTCACACCTGCGGAGCGACAATGCCGCCAAGGATGGTGCTGCTCGGGAATAGGCGCTCTCGGCCGGAGCGTAGATTTCCGTAATTGTCGAGAAATTCATAGGCGTCTTCACGTAACTCAAGAAGCGCGATGTCTGCTCTGGATCCGATGTTGAGTGTGCCGAGATCGTTGAAAAATGGAAATAGACGAGATGCGTTAACGGTTGCTCGTGCGACCACGTCATCGAGTGTCATCCCAAAACTGAGAAACTTCGACATGATGTTGGGGAAGTCAATGACTCCGGCGGTGTCTCTACTGGTGCTATTGCCATCGGTTGAAAAGGTATCTGGCCAAAAGCCTGTCTCTAGAACCTGCTCGACGATGTCCCACCTCAAGTGGCCGGTTCGACCATTCGCGACATCGAACCAGATGCCACGACGTCGGGCGGCTAAAACATCAGGCAGCATCGCGCCGTCTTCGTCCACGATGCTGTTGGGAGGAGGCGCAAACATGTGGGTAACGATGTCTCCAGGCTTAAGCAGAGCAAGTAAACGACCTAACGGTGAGGCCGTTTGGCCCATATGAATCATTACCGGCAAATCGAAGGTGCTGGCGACTTCCTGAGTTCTTCGAAGCACCTCATAGTCATCTGCACACACATTTTGCGAGAGACGCGCTTTGACGCCGACGATGATGTCACGGTGCTGTGCAATAGCATTGGTGGCTGCCGTAACATCCGCAAGTCGGATGTCCATGGTGTCACCTTCTGGCAGGATGCCCGCACGGCCTATGTTGATGAGCACGCGTCCTAATTGTGGTGCTTCGGTTGCGATCGTGACGGACTCATCAATGTCGTTGGCGCCCCTGGATCCAGAGTCAACCCATCCAGTCACCCCGTCCGAAAGGCAGATGTTCGGTCCGGCTGTGTCCCGTGCGTAATGCGTATGGACGTCAAGCAGACCCGGCACCACGAGCTTACCCTTCGCATCAATGGTCTCTGCCGAGTCGCCGGTGATATTCGGTCCAAGATCGACGATTCGCCCATCTGAAATACCGATGTCAGCGATGGTATTCAATCGAAGGGATGGGTCGATGACTCTGCCCCCCCTAACGATCATGTCGTAGGGAGCTGCAAATACGCGTGGGGTCTGAGCGAGCGTTACTGCACCTGCGACTATTGTGCTTACAAACTGTCGGCGGTTAAGCATTTCGTTCGGGCTCCAGGTTTGTCTTCCTGTGATGTTGTGCCGTTTAGACTGGCGTGTCAACATGCTGTTGTCGAATGACGGCAAGACTGGCAAGCGGAGGGCGAAACATGAGAAGGCACCAGAGAGTTGTTGTAATTACAGCTGTTGTGACTGCAGTTGCTGCAAGCATGTTCGTATCGTGTGTGCCCGCGGACGGGCAACACAATGGACCCGGAGCACCGCCTCATACAGCGGCGGAGTTCGATGAAATGTTTGATGAATTGAACAATTGGGGACGATGGGGTGACAATGATGAGCTGGGCACTTTCAACCTCATTACTCCGGAAAAAAGTCGAGCGGCAGCGGAGTTAGTAGAACGAGGTATTTCGGTGTCCCTGTCCCACAATCCTATGCGTGAGGATGCGGCCGATAATTCAGGTTCATTCGAACATGTCATGGCTGAGAATCTGCGCTCTGACACTTATCGTTTTACCTATCATGGGTACGCGGTGTCACACATTGACGCGCTCTGTCATTTTGAGCATCACGGCTCTCTGTATAACGGGGTTCCGTTAGATGCCAGTTCTCCAGACGGCTGCGGGAAACTTGGTATTGAAAATCTGAAGACCGGCATTGTGACGCGAGGCATTCTACTCGATATACCGAGACTCAAAGGGGTTCCATATCTCGACCCTGGCACTCCAATTTATATTTCGGATATTGAAGATTGGGAAGCGCAGGCGGGCATTACGGTATCGGCCGGGGATGCCGTGTTTTTGCGGACGGGTCGGTGGGCTCGACGTGCGGAACTTGGGCCTTGGCAATTGTCGGGAAACTCTGCGGGCATCCATGTGTCTGTGGTGCGTTGGCTTAAAGAACGCGACGTGGCGTTTTTTGGCAGCGATGCGGCCTCCGATGTTCAGCCCTCACTCGTGGAGGGTGTTAATTTGCCTGTTCACACCTTGTTGATTGCGGGTCTCGGAATGAATCTATTTGACAATGTCGATCTGGAATCACTTGCAGAAACTGCAAGCGCTGAAGATCGTTGGGAATTCTTGTTGTCGGCCGGACCAATACCGGTTGACGGTGGCACAGGTTCGCCACTCAACGCACTGGCCATATTTTGAATGCACCGAGCCGTGTGTGTTGTTGTGAGAACGAGAAAAGCGTGGGGATAGCGCGATGAAACGAAGATGTTATATCACGAGTCTTGTTACGGTCGTTGGTTTTTTTGGACTAGCTGGTTGCGTCGGCGATAGAACAACTGCGGCGCCTGAAATCGATGGTGCGCCTGTCGTTGTGAAGGGAGGCGATGCTCGGAACGGTGCATACATCGGTGTGTCGGACTGGTGGAAGCCAGCTCCAGACCACGAAGAACCGTGGACCTGGGGCGAGGTGTCCGGTGTTGCCGTTGATAATCCAAATCGGATCATTGTGGCAGTTTGGGGCGACCGAAGTCGTGATGGTACGGAACGTGAGGCTGGATCAAACTATCTCGTTGTCGTGGATCGTGATGGAAAGATGATTGAGAGGTGGTCCCAATGGGATGAAACCTTGAATAAGCCTCATCAGGTTTATATCAGTCCCTATGACCCTGATCGACACGTATGGGTGGTTGAGCGTGGCGGTGGTCGAGGCGTGCACATGCAAATTCTGAAGTTCACTAATGACGGGAGTGAGTTGGTGATGCGATTGGGAGAACCTGACCACCCGACGACTCGTGAGGAAGCCCGGGCAAATCCTAATCCTGGTCCATATACGTATGGTGAGCCAGCCGTACTTGCCTTTTTGCCGGATGGTAGTTTCCTGCTGGGTGATGGTTATTGGCATACCCGTATCGTCAAATACAGTGCCGACGGTGAGTATCTGATGGAGTGGGGTGAAGTGGGCAGCGGACCTGGGCAGTTTGATTTGGTTCATGGACTCGCTGTGGACCGTGGCCGTCGCGTCTATGTTGCAGATCGCAGAAACAATCGGATTCAGATTTTCACCGAAGAAGGAGAATTTCTTGACCAATGGCCGGATATCACGGATCCAGTTGGTGTGTTTATTGACGAATACGACGCCGTTTGGGTGTTGTCGGCGACATTGAATCGGATTCTTAAATACAACCTAGATGGGGAGCTCGAATACTATTGGGGCACGTATGGGCCGCAAGGCAGTTTCGCTGGTAGTTTGTCCCGTCCGCATCAAATGGACGTTGACGCGGAAGGCAACGTTTTCATTGCGAGCTGGAGTGGTGGATGGCTGAGTAAGTTTGCGCCACAGCCAGGCGCGGATCCTCGACGACTGGTAGGGCGTGGCCTTGTACTGTCTGACTAGCGGTAGTGCGTCTGCCGTCTGTTCTTGAGTGTCGCCGACGTAACAACGTGTATGGAGATTAGTAACGAAGCAGTCGGTTCACCTTAACAACAAATCCACGATTGCGGAGTTCTGCGATTCGGTCCGGACGCAGAGGGTCGGTATCTCGTGCTTCCGTATACACAATAAACAATTCACTTCCAGGTGAATATTCCCAGCGCAGGCGGAGGTTGCTACTGACGGTGTTATTACTTGAGTTGTACTGAACTAATCCGCTAAAAAACATGCGCGGCGTGAACGTGTAGTTCACGCGAGATACGGCCAAGTCTGTTCTAAATGATCCGTGGGGAGTATCGACCCAATTAATGGAAACACTTGGTTCCAGCGAGAATTGCGAAGTCAGTTCGATTCTGCCTTGGCGGAAACCCACGGAGCGAATGTCGCCGTCAAAATATTCTCCCGCTCGTATTGTCAGTGTGCCATTAACTCTGCGTTGAGCCCCAGGAGAGTACGTTGCCTCCACGTCTTGAAAACTGTATCCGCCAATGGGGAAGCTCACACCAGGGCCTGGTGAAAAAGTTCGGGTAAGAAATTCGTAGTTATCGGCGACAGAAATACCAACCCGGTCGCTATTCTCGAATTGAGTTGAAAATCCTAATTGTGACTGTCGAGTCTCAACGATTCCGGTATCCGCTGTTTGAATAAAGTCGAAGCTGCTTTCAAGGCTAAATTGCCGAATGGAAGAAATCGAATTAGGCCGAGGGCTAAATCGAGCGGTCGTATAGGTTCGGCGGAAATTGTCGCGTCGCACGAAACCAACGTCCGGAATAAAATTGTCACCGACTAGTAGGTGTTCTGCTTGGAAGCCGTAACGGTCCCCGCCGTAGTTGAAGCGACCTTGATAGCTCTCGTCTTCACCGGTTATACCCGGTGTCGCTGTTTTCGCAATATATCCAAGGAGGCTGACGTTTTCATAAAAAGAAAAGGTCGCGTCCGCGCCAAAAGCTTGGTTGGAACCATTGCCAACAGAGGAGACCGATCGGTTTGTCAGAATCATTCCGACACTGCTTCGTCGGAGAATGTCTCGTTTCATTCGAACGACGGAGAAATTGGTCATTGTGGCACCCGAGATGACCTCATCGTCGGTTTGAATATTTAATGCTCCTACGTCGAAGGAGCCGACTTTACCAGTTACACGCCCACCGCCAATGATGGGTACGACGGTACCGCTCTGGAGTCCGATACGCCGGCTGTAAAAAATAGTTGGGGCATTGCCACCACCAAAGAATCCACCACCTTGTCCGCCTCGACGCAATGCTCCACCGAATCCACCGGTGATACCTCCGCGGGCGAAATCAAAAATGCCTCGGCCTTCAAGAAAAAATTCCCGTTTTTCTGGAAAGAACAGGCTGAACCGCGTCAGATTTACTTGTTGTTCATCGACCTCGACTTGTGCAAAGTCCGTGTTGTACGTGAAATCAGCAGTTAGGTTTTGAGTAACCCCGTATTTGAAGTCGAGGCCAGCATTTCCGGTAGCCGCATTGGGCATTTGTCCATTCGTGTCAACTACTCCATTGATACCGGCGATAGCGTAGGGTTTGATCTCGATATTCTTGCTTCCACTGGGCACTTCGAGGCCAACTAGGGTAGCGGCATCAGATACTCTAAAGATTCCCGCAGGTCCGCCGCCGGCTGAGATGGGTAACGGTGTTATGTACGCCCACTCGTTCTTTCGTCGTATTGCGCGGCGGAGTTGAACCCCCCAGATTTGGTTCGGTCCAGGTCTGTACCGCAACGATTTAAATGGAATTTCCATTTCGACCGTCCAACCACCATCAAAACGTCCAACTTGCACGTTCCATACAGGATTCCAATCACTATTTGGGTTGCCTTCATTTGTGATCGCAAAATCCGCGATGGCTCCCAGTGGATTGGTGTAGAAAGCGACGGCATTTCTTCGGTCGTAGAATGTATCGAGAATGACGGCAAACGTATCATTCTGCCTGAGTGTACGCGTGTCACGACGCATTTCGTTGGCCACCCACTCATCTTCCGACGCGGAATCAGACACACGTCCGGAGACATAAAGATTGGTTTCATCGAACAGGATCCATGCTTCGGTTTGTTCGGTTGCGTCTGCTCCCTCAAGTGGTGCCTGCTGAATAAATCCGGTGATCGGGTTCGTTGTTTGATAGAACGGCTCATCAAGGGTTCCATCTACACGTATCTCCCCATCCAGTTTGACGGCGCGGATCGTTGCATTCCGTTGGGCGTCGCGACTGATGACCTCGGGTTCTATAGGAGCTGGCGGACCGTCGATAATCGTAGCGGTCTTGTTCGATGCGAGAGTTGTTGTTGGGGCACGGCTGTCAGGTTGGCCGTCTTGACTGGTGGAGTTGGATGCGGGCTGACCGGTCGCCGTTCGAGCGGCGCTTACTTCTCGATCGGTGCTGGTGGTAAGGAGACCAGCGAGTTCGTCTTGTAGTACAAACAAATTGGTAACAAGACCATCGACGGTGGCGGTGTGTCTCACACTTCGGTTTGTCACGTCGACGATTCGTGCTGTAATTCGAAGTTGGCCACCTAGGCGCTGGTACGCTCCGGTAATGAGATATTGGGCCCCAGTAGTGCTTGCCAACCTGATGGCATCGGTCGTTACAGGTTCTCGAGTTCCTGTAGCGCTTTCCGCGCCGATGAATTCTAAGACGCGGCTGCGTGTGAATATTTCGACCTGAGCCGCTTCCTGAACATGAGCACCCAGCGTTTCTGCAATACCTTGACCGATCCAGTCATCGTCTGGAGTGTTGTTGATATTTTCGAATGGGAAAATGGCTATGCGGCCGGCGGTTGGCGGCAGGGGCTGACTTTGTTCTTGTGCAGGGGTTACGGATTGCGAAAGGGTTATTGCTAAAACTCCGACGACAAGAGTTCGAATGGTGTTTGGCACATATTCCCCTCACCGCGGAACATGCAACGCGTCCTCCGGCGGTCCTGAACCTTAGCTTGAACGTTTGTATTAAACAACTGTTTAATAGCCGGATGAGAAATGTTTGCCAAGTTTGTCTCATGTTTGGTTGAAACGGAAAGCACGCAAAGTTAGGCTAGATCACGTTGCATTCGATTTTTAGTCGTATTTGACATTGTGCACGTGTCTGCCGACCTGTAGACAATAAGACTGGAGTGAAGTCGTGAACAGGATTGCACTTGTTGTTGGTTTGCTGGGCTATTTCTCGACAGTAGGTTTCGCGCAAACGTGGGAAGAACTTGTTGCCGATGCCGCTAGCCTGGACAACGTCGTCACCCAGAGCATGGGTTACAGTCGCCAAAGTTATAGTCCGCTCGATGAAATTAACAAATCCAATATCAAACGTCTGGTTCCGATTTGGAATGCGAGTTTGATGAATCAATATGGAGAGTTGGCGGCGCCGACCATTTATGACGGGGTGATGTATGTCATCAATGGGTCGTGGACGTTTGCTATCGATGTCGCCACTGGGAGGCAAATATGGCGCACGCCGGTAGTACTCGAACCAGAGACGCGCGGCAATTCTTTCACGCGTGGGGCGGCGACGATTTACGAGGGCAAACTCTTTCGCGTAACGCGAGACAATCACCTGCTGGCTCTCGATATGGAGACGGGCGAAGAGATTTGGAATGAGCGTTTCGCTGAAAAGGCTGAAGGCTATTATGCGACAGGTGCGCCGATCATCGCGAATGGCGTGTTGATTTCAGGCATGTCCGGTGGGGAATCGACGACGCGTGGGTTTCTGGACGGTTGGGATCCCGACACGGGGCAGAAGTTGTGGCGTCGACATACCATCCCGGCTCCTGGAGAACCTGGTTCGGAGACGTGGCCGGTTGATGGTGATGGTTGGCGATACGGTGGAGGGCCGACTTGGCGTTCAGGGTCATACGATCCTGAACTTGACTTGGTTTATTGGGGCACAGGCAACGCTGAACCCTACGATCCGAAGCCACGCGGGGAATTAGATAGTTTGTATACGTCGAGCGTTCTCGCAATTCGGCCGAAAACCGGAGAGATTGCCTGTTATTACCAATATACGCCCAACGACGTGTACGACGTTGACGGTGTAGATGAACATGTGCTCGCTGACATAGAGATAGAGGGACAGTCACGAAAGGTCATGATTCAGGCGAATAAGAACGGATTTGTGTACGTGATAGATCGGACGAATTGCGAGCTCATTGCGGCTCACCCTTTTGTCAAAGTGAACTGGGCAACGCACATCGACCTTGACACGGGTCGTCCAGTGTTGACGGATTTGTATGAGCGGTTTCTTGCGGGCGAAGAGGTGGCGATTTGGCCCTCCAGAGGTTCCAATGCTGTGCCCACAGCGTTCAGCCCACACACGGGTCTTATCTATACCAGCTCGTGGCATGTCCCACGTATTCAGAAACTTGCGCCATTCGAGTTTGTTCTCGGAAGAAGTTCGACGGGCGTAACGAATACGTTTCCGGAAGTGCAGCCAGGCGACCTGTTGGGTCATTTTGTGGCAATTAATCCGCTAAGTGGTGAGAAGAAGTGGGAGATACCGTTACACGATTTTCCAAGCTCGGCCGGCATGTTGGCGACTGCCGGAGGCTTGTTGTTTACAGGGAAGATGACTGGAGAATTTATAGCACTCGACCAAGAGACAGGGGAAACGTTGTGGGAGTTTAAAACTGGTTCGAGTGTTAATTCCACTGCGGTTACGTATACCCATGAAGGCCAGCAATACATTTCCATCGCATCGGGCCTTGGTGGTGGTCTAGCGAATCGGTACGCGAGGGGTTTGGTGCCGACAGGTGGCTCGATGTGGACGTTTGCATTGATGCCTGACTAGACAACGGATGGTGATGGACGATAGGTTGTGTTCAGTAGTTTTGTATTTCACGTGAGGGGTTCTTTATGAAACGACTTCGTGTATGTGCAGTGGGATTAGTTGTGATTCTTGCCGGTTGCGGAGAAGGTGCTCCTCCAGTCGTTGAATACGACGGCGTTGCACTTGTCGGTGCGCAGTTGATTGATGGTTCTGGGTCGGCACCCATTACGGATTCTGTTGTTCTGATTCGTGATGGCCGTATCGATAGTGTGGGAGCGCGCGACGTTACCGCTGTTCCGGAATGGGCGGAAGTTATTGATGTGACCGGAAAGACGGTTATGCCGGGGTTAGTGAACTTGCATGTTCATTATCGAGGTGGCCCTGAGGAGATAGCGCGTCAGTTTCAAACACAACTCTATTACGGGGTCACCACGGGACGCAGTATTGGTAGTGATTCGACAGTCGAAGCGGTCGACTTTTTACTTGAGGCGAACGCGGGCCGGTCGGGAGCTCCGCGTGCGTATACCGCGGGCCTTGGATTTTCACACCCCGGTGGTTTCAATGCTGCCGGTCGGAATGCCCCAACGAGTGAAGAAGAGGCACGCGCGTTGGTCCAAGAACAGATTGCCCGTGGAGTGCATTTTATTAAGATGTGGGTCAACGAGGTGGATGAACCTGGCCTGAAGATTACTCCTGAAATGCGAACAATCATCATTGATGAAGCTCTTCGTAGCGGTGCTATTCCCGTGGCGCATATTGATGATGAAGCCGACGGTCGCCAACTGGTTGAAGCGGGATTGCGTGATTTTCTCCACAGTACGGTGTTGACGTTTGGGCCAGGAGCGGGTGCCCCAGTGGATGACCCAGAGCCCTCGGAAGAATTTATTCAGTTGTGTCTGAACAATGATGTGTCGTTTACTCCGACGCTTTCGATTGTTCAGAATGGCTGGCACTTCGCGGAGCATCCAGAACTGTTGGAGGACCAGGATTTGCGTACTGCTTTTAACCCAGATGCCTTGGCTAGATGGGATGACCCTGAGGCGCGGGCGGAAGTGGTAAACGCGGATGATTTTGAGGATCGGAAGGCAGCCTTTCGTCAGCTTCAGGATTTCGTGAAGACCATGCACGATGCAGGCGTCAAGGTCGCGCTTGGTAATGATGCAGGGACGCCGAATGTGCCGTTCGGTTGGGGCATGCATCACGAGATGGCGCTCTACGTGGATGCAGGATTGACCCCAATGGAAGCTATTGTCGCGGCAACGGCGACGGGAGCTGGGCGGATGCCACCATTCGGTCAAGCTGATTTTGGGACACTTGAGGCTGGCAAGGTCGCTGATCTTATTGTGTTAACTGCGGATCCATTGATCGATATCCAAAACACGTTGGCGATTGACCAAGTCATGCGGTTGGGCGAATGGGTCAATCGTGATCAGCTAGAACCGACGTTCTAGGCTTATGCGACATCTACCAGACGTTCTGCAACGGGTAATGACAAGTGGTGTCCGCTTGGTCCCTGCTTGTCTGCCGGTATTCGCGTTAGCTGTTGGTCTGCAAGCGGAAGATTGGCCGCAGTGGCGAGGTGTAGATCGAGCTGGAGTGTGGAACGAAGCGGGGATTGTCGAGTCGTTTTCAGATGACGGACTCACCGTGAAATGGCGGACACCGATTCGTGCGGGTTTTGCAGGGCCCGCAGTTGCCGGTGGTCGTGTGTTCGTGACTGATTACGAAGAGATACCGGGCACTCGGACGATGGATGGTCATGAACGGATCGTCGCAGTCGACGAAGTAACGGGCGAGCTGCTTTGGGAACAAACGTGGCCGGCTACCTATCGAAACCTTCAGGTGAAATACGCAACGGGGCCAAGAGCGGTACCCACGGTTGATGGCGATCGTGTTTATGTGCTTGGTGCGGCAGGCATGCTGTCGTGTTTTGATACAGAGAGTGGATCTCTGCGGTGGCGAGTAGATACAGTTTCTGACTATGGCGCGATTGTTCCGGTACAGGGGACGTCGCAGGCTCCGCTCGTCGACGGCGACCTCTTGATCGCGGTGGTGGGTGGAGAGCCGGATGCAAAAGTGGTTGCTTTTGACAAGGTAACCGGCGAGGAAGTTTGGCGGGCGCTTGAGAACACATCGGAGACAGGGTATTCGGCTCCGATTGTGATCGAATCTGGTGGTGCACGTCAGCTGATTGTCTGGCATGCTACTGCAATTTCCTCACTAAATCCCCAGACTGGCGCGGTGTATTGGGAGCAGGAGTATGCGATTGCTGGCGGCATGGCTATAGCGACGCCGGTTCGAAGTGGGCGATATCTAGTCGTGAGTCAATTTTTCAACGGTTCTATGATGTTGGCCCTGAATCCCGATCGACCTGCTGCGCGCGTGTTGTGGCAGGGAGGGGCACGTAGCGAGCTACCAGATCAAACAGAAACGCTGCATTCGATCATCTCAACGCCGATTGTTGTTGGTGACCACCTATATGGTGTGGGGAGTTATGGAGAACTTCGTGGACTGGACGCACGCACCGGTCAGCGTGTTTGGCAGAGTGAACGGATGAATGAGCAGGATCGGTGGGCTACGGCCTATTTTGTACGACACCGTGATCGATATTTCGTGGCGAATGACAGCGGGGAATTGATTCTTGCTCGTTTTTCCCCAGACGGATATGAGGAAATCGATCGTACGCCATTGTTAACCCCAACTACGCGCACGCTTGGTGGTGTCTCCGGGAGGTATCGTGATCGTGCTGTGTTGTGGTCTCATCCAGCGTTTGCCAATCAACATGTTGTAGTTCGTAACGATGAAGAGGTCGTGCGCTTGTCGTTGGCTGCTGCTGATTATCAATGACTATGGTGGCGAACGGATGCTTGAGACTCCATCAGACGTCACTATTTCTGTGAATTCGTGACCCGCGCACGGGATACGTTTCAATCATTGGGGATTGTTCAATCATGCAACATTTAAAGGTATTTCTCTTAGTGCTACTACCAGTTCTTTTCGTTGCGGATCATGCGACGTCGCAAGAACTCGGTCCGATTGGGCCAAGTCCGTATGACGTGGTCGAGGGGTGGCATAAACCATTTGCGGCCGAAGGGTTTGCATTTGGCGGTAATTCCGGTGTTTTTGCTGAATCACCGGACCGTATCTTTATTTCCCAACGGGGAGAGACACGTCTGCCAAACCCTGTGCCTTCAGGTTTTGATGGATACGTCGGATCGATTGGGATCAATGCGCTGCGTGAGGCGGAACTCCGGACATGGCAGAACTGTTTAATGGTGGTAGACGGTGATGGAAATCTTATTGAGGTGTGGGATCAGTGGGATCACCTGTGTGATGAGTCGGAAGGTCCAGGCCCACATCGAATTCGCATCAGTCCGTATGATCCGGAGCGACGCGTTTGGGTGATTAATGAATCGCGCCACCAAATATTTGTGTTTTCAAATAATGGGCGTGAGTTGCTCATGACATTGGGCGAAAAGAATGTGGCTGGAAATGACCGCACCCACTTCGGTCGACCACAGGATGTCGCGTTCTTGCCAGACGGGCGTGTGTTGGTGGCAGACGGTCTTGATAACCACCGTGTGGTCATTATGGATAGTGCCGGGAATTATTTGTCTGAGTTTGGAGGGTTTGGTGAAGGACCTGGCCAATTCAATGGGATCCATGCCCTCGGAATCGGTCCGAACGGGTTGATCTTTGCATTGGACCGCGCGAACGGTCGAGTGCAGGTGTTCCGACTTACGGATGAGTCGTCAGGGACTTATCATTCTGAGATTGATTACGTTGACGAATGGACAGGTTTCGGCCTTCCGTTAGATCTGATTGTTAACGATGACCATGTCTGGGTTTCCGATCTGAGGCCGCTTAAGATGGTCAAACTCGATTTTGAGGGAAACCGCTTGTATACCTGGAATGTATCTAACGACGGCCCGACGGGATATCTTGAGGTGCATGCATTTTCTGTTGACTCAGAGGGCAACCTGTACGGCGGCGACAACCAACACGGACGAACTCAGAAACTCGTGCCAAAACCTGACGCGGATCCGACGCTACTTATTGCGCCGCCGTTCGTTCAGCGCTAGTCAAGAGGTGAGCTCTCCGTCTGGTCAAACGGTATGATGGTTCCATGGAAGAGAAGACTCTGAGTGCTGTGCTCACGAATATTGAACTACCGGATACCGAGGGTCAACTCCATCGTTTTGGTTCGCTGTGGGATGCGGCGCCAGTCGTCGTGGTGTTCTTGCGTCACTATGGGTGAATCTTTTGCCGTCACCATGTCGCGCAGTTGTGCGAATACGAATCGCAGGTCGTTGAAGCCGGTGGTAGCATTGTGGCAGTTGGTCTCGGCGGTATGGAGTACGCCTGTGCGTTTCGTGATGATACTGGCATCAGGTTTCCTTTATTGGTTGATGAACGCGGAGTCGCCTATAAGGCGATGGAGCTACGTAAGGGTAATCTGTTCCAGATCTTTAGCCCTTCAAACTTTGCAGCCCGAAGGCGCGCGCAGCAGGCAGGGGTTCGTCAGCACAGGGTTGGCAAAGATCCTTTCCAATTGGGCGGGAGTTTTGTGTTTGGGCCCGGCAACGTCGATGTGTTTAGCCATGTGAGTGAGACCTTTGGTGACAATGCGCCGGTTGATCAACTCGTCAGCGCTCTGGTCGAATTTACTCGGTCGGCATGACAAGCGCCGAGACAAAATTGGTATGAGGGTCTTGTTCAGGTGCGTTCTTCAAGGTGCGCAAGTGTGCGGCAGAGATCAAAAGGATCTCGTTCAGTACGTGTAGAGTGAGTATGCTTCATCCCGCCGCTTAACGTGCAAAAATTTGCGTTTGCGATAGCATCGGCCCACGGGATATTGGGCAGTCCGTTATCACGTAGGCTGTGAACCAACTTGAGCGTGCGGAATCCATCAAACCAATCATGGAACCATTTTTGACGGACTGCGGGTGTAGTGCTTTGCGTAGCTGCTTCCCGAAGCGCAGTTGGCGCGTCGAGGGAACGCAAGGCAGTATCGAGGAGGTCCGCAGTGTTGGCGTTCAGATATTGAACAGCACGCTGGCACATGGAGGCGTATGCATGGTTTGGTGAGGCGTCATCAAGTGCAGGAAGCGCGGTGTTCCACGCTCTGAGAAGATTGAATATGGTTGGGTCGTAGATGGCGTAGCCTGCGGTGTTGCGTGCGATATCGTGCGTGCTGCGACCAGTGCCAAATGGAACGCGTGCCGATACGCGAGAGCGGATACGAATCGGTTCAGTCTGTGCTGTGTGGATGGCTCCGAGTTTGGCGAGTTTGTTTAAGAGGTAGAAGTCTTCACCGGCCTCTCGTTTTGGTACTCCACGGACTTGCGCGTACGTTAAAGGACGGACGGCGATGCAACTTCCGATGCTGTGAAAATCGTAGACAGACTGCGCGTAGCGGAGGCCTAGGACGTAGTAGCGGAGATAGGCCTCGTAGTAAGCGTGTGCCTTGTCGATAGCGAGCGAACCACACGGTATGTGCCGGAATGGATAAATAACTGCTGCACAGGATGGTGGGTATTCGACATCGAAATACGTCTCGGGGAGGCAGACATCGCAATCCGATGTATGGATTAATCGTGCCCTGGTAGTTGTTGACTGAATACTGGAAAGCGCGACGTCACAGCCAATTTTCCTGGCTAGACCAACACCCTCTCGTTTAGGCAGGCGGTGGCCCGCGCTGTTTCGGTTAATGAGGAGGAGATCAAATGTTGCGCCGTCTATATACCAGCAGGGGGTCTCTCCGTCGGTGTGAAGAGACACGGTCGGGCCGATATTTTTGAGATTGAGTATTAGTTTGTCGTTGCACGTGTGGACGGTGCTACCGTGTTGATTGGTCGCGTTCACGACAACGATGCACAATACGCGCTGGCCGTTGTGGTGAGCCGACTTCAACGCAGGTTGAAGGCCGTTTAACATCGACGAAGATTCGTTGTGGGCAGGTATTACGAGGATGTGGTCGGTTGGACGAGTGAACCGAGCGCCGACGGAGGCCTCGGGCTCGGCATAGCGTTCAAGGTATTTTGTTATGACGCGTGCGTCGGTTTGTCGCGTCACAACGCTTGCTTAACGTTCTGATTCGACGCCGGTCCCGGAGATAAGGCGGAACAGGGAACACGAGGCTGGGCGATTGTCGAAGTCGGCACCACGTTTCTAGGTCACGGCAGTGCGAGTGCAACGAGTCCGCCAGGATAATCCGTTTGAACGCTACCAATCTGCACCACGATGTATTGCTTGCCTTCATGCATGTAAGTCATCATTCCGTATTGACCGGGTGCTGGCAGGTTTACGCTGCCTAAGATTTCTCCGGTAAATTTGTCACGCCCATGTAGTTCCAGAGGTGCGTCTGGTACAAACTGGCCAGTGCCTTGGCTGAGCGCACGAGTCTGGACGAGTAGGTCACCGGTAATAAGTTGAATAGACCAACCGGAGCCACCAGCATTCGGTACATTGAGGCCATTCAAGTGTGGATTGTTTCGAATGACCTCAGCGGTCTGTCCGACTGGGAGCGACCATGTACGGTCACCGGTGTTCATTTGATACGCGGATAGTTGGTTATCCATGGGTTTGTAGAGACGGAGTCCATCAATGGTAGGTAAGCCAGTGACGGAGACGAATGGTTCCTGTGTTTCTGTTGGGCGCCGAAAGCCTCCCGGTAACCATGCCGCGACGGTCGTACCGGTGGTTGGGGTGCTATTGGGAGTGGCCCCCGTTTCACCGGGTACGGCATAGTCCGGATCGTCTTCATCGACACCACCGGTTGGTGCCATGAAGCTTGGTGCGAAGCAGTTTCGACTGTGTGACGCGAACATGAGACCCGTGTCCGGGTCGGCCACGGGCGGATGAGGAATGATGTTGCCGCCTCCAAGACAGCCAACATTGTTGTAGTAGGTGTTTTCGTGATTTTCCGGAAGCGCTGGGACGTACAGCCCGCCGACGCGGTAGTGGCTCAATATTTCGAGAGCTTGCGCTTTGAGTTCTGGTGTGTAGTCGATGACGAACTCTTCCGTGAGGCCATTTGTAACGATGGGGTCAACGGGTTCTGGGCGCGTAGGAAAGGGTTGCGTGGCGGCAGTGTAATTACCAGGAACTAGAGTCTGGAATACTTCCCGATCTTCGATGGGCCAGATTGGCTCACCGGTTTCACGGTTGAACGCAAAGATCAGCCCTTGCTTCGTGTTCTGGATGAGTGCCGGGATGCGTTCTCCGTCTACCGTAAGGTCCATGAGCATTGGTGGTGTCGGGAGGTCGTAGTTCCATTGGTCACTACGATGAATTTGGAAGTGCCACCGGCGTTCTCCGGTTTGGACGTCTAAGGCTAGTATGGAGCCGCCAAAGAGATTGTCTCCCGGACGATGGCCCGCGTAACTCTGAACGGTAGAGGCATTGGTCACGAGGTAGACCAGGCCCAGTTCAGGATCCGCCGAGGCGGGTGCCCAGGTCGACATGTCGCCCGACCACTGCCAGGCCTCGTTGTGCCATGTTTCGTGACCAAATTCACCGGGGCGTGGAATTACATGAAACTTCCACAGAAAGTTCCCTGTTGCCGCATCAAATCCCATGATGTCACCAGGAACATTTTCGATGCGGGTTTGTCCGTAACTGGGCTGGTGGCCAACAAGAACGACAACGACACCGTTTACGACAATTGGGGGCGCCGAACTCGTGACCATGCCGAGTTCACGGGGAATGCCGTAGTTCGGGTTATATGATGGTCCACGGTCGATCCATCGTCCCCAGTCGGATACCAGAGGAGGAATGAGATCGTTGACTCCGGAGTCACCGAACCCGTCTAACGGGACGGAGGCTCCCCAATTTTCAAGCGGAATACCAGTCTTGGCGTCAAGGGCCCAGAGGAAGAAAGCTGGACTCGTAATGTAGATTACGCCACGTCCGTTCACTTCACCGTAGGCAACGCCCTTTCCGTAGGCCTGGCGAGGGGAGCGCAACTGGCGGATAGTTTCTGGTTCACGAAACGTCCAGAGTGTTTCACCCGTCGCAGGGTCAATCGCTACTACCTGGCGCCTAGTACTTGCAACGGTGTAAAGGATGCCGTCGACATAAATCGGAGTTGATCGAGAGAAGTAGTCGATGTTTGGGCCGAAGTTATCACTACCCCAGACCCATTTTGTTTCGAGTTCAGAAAAATTGGCTCCGTTTATCTGGTCAAGGGTCGACGACCGTGTGTGCCCAACATCGCCACCCAGATACCGCCACTCACCATTTTCGGTGCCGGTGAGACGTTGAGCGTCCGCAGCGGTGGCGGAAATGGCGAATGTGCCCAAGAGGACACCACAAATAAGCATTCTGGGATTACGTCTGCGCGAGTCGGGTTTTGTCATGGGTACGTCCATTCTGGTTCAGAGTACGAAGCGCTTACCGAGATTATTAGACTACATTAGGTTTACGTAGGCGAATTTTGGTCACGGCCTCAAGGGAGCCTGTTGGACTGATGCTGAAAATGATTACAGAAACTCCTTCGTTTCAGCGTTGAACTGGGCGCTGTGTCGCGTTAGGCTAGACGTCAAGTATGAGGACTTTATTTGAACGACCGGACCGTCGACTGGCTGTCTGTGTGGCAGTTGTTGTCGCCGCCGCACTTGCCGGACCGTTGGCGCAAATGCCTGGTTCAAGTTACCGACTGGTTGCGGACTGGCCGCACTTGCCCGCTGAAATGAATGGCGGTGTCTTCGGTGAAACGATTGGTGCAGAGCGCGACCCCGATGGAAATATATGGGTGCTTCATCGCTGCTTTGGTACCGTGCCTGCCGGTGCTGCTACCTGTGTGGGTAGGGATACCGACCCTCCTATTCTTAAGTTTGCGCCGTCTGGACAGTTTCTTGATAGTTGGGGGGAAGGCGTATTTGCCGTACCGCACGGGTTTCACATTGACTACGAGGGTAATGTTTGGGCAACAGACGCGAACGGCAATGACACGGTACTCGGTCTGTCGACGGGTGGTCGGGGACACCAGGTATTGAAATTCAGTCCCCAAGGTGAGTTGTTGTTGACTCTTGGAAAGGCCGGTGTCGCGGGGAATGGTCCGGACACGTTCGATCGACCCACCGATGTGGCGGTGTCCCGCAACGGAGATATCTTCGTGACGGATGGGCATGGAACAAACAACCGCGTCGTGAAATTTTCACAGGACGGAACATTTCTTACGACATGGGGTCAGACGGGGTCAGCACCAGGTGAATTTGACCAACCGCACACGCTTTCCCTGGACTCGAGGGGACGGGTATTTGTTGGTGATCGCTCGAACGGTAGGGTTCAGGTATTTGAGCCGGATGGCACGTTTGTGGTTGAGTGGCGCCAATTCGGACGGCCGAGCGGGATGTTTATCGATGAGAATGACATTTTGTATGTTACAGATTCGACATCGAATAGCAGAAATAATCCAGGGCGAAAACGCGGCATCTACGTTGGCAGCGTAATGGATGGCGTGGTTACAGCCTTTATTCCAGATCCAGACCTTGAACAGCAAGACGAGTTGCGAATATCGGGCGCATCCGGGATTGCGACCGATCGCGAGGGAAGTGTGTACGCGGCTGATGTCGGGCCGCATCGGGTGCGAAAATACACCAAACCGTAGCTGACGAGGACTGTAGGGGTAGTGGTCTTCGTGGATGGTTTGGGCCGTCATCGGCAGTAGGTATTGCGGTAAGATCGACGTTCTAACGGAGGGCCAGCATGGATAGAAAAGCGTTAATTGGTTTTGTAGGGGCGGTTTCTTTGGTGAGCGCGTGTTCGTCGACGTCAACTCCGACGTCTGCCGCGACGGATGCGGTGTCAGTGCCTGAAGTGGCACAACCATTACCTGGTGTTGACATCGATCGGGCCAACGCGGTTGGTCAGGTGGTGGATACGCAAGGAATGGCTGGCTGGTATCCCCATGAAGGAGGGTTGTTGGAATATAGCGTCGACATCCGATGGGGACAGGAACCCAACACGATGCCGGAAGGCTGGTCTTTCGGTCGGGTGTCCGCAGTCGCGACTGATTCCCAGGGACAGGTCTTCGTGTTTCACCGGGGTGACGTCGCCGACCCGCTTGTTGTTTTTGATGCTGAGGGGAACTACCTGCGTTCGTTTGGTCGGGGTATGTTCGAGAACGAGCACGGATTACGCATTGATCGACACGACAACGTCTGGGTGACGGATAACGGTGATCACCAGGTCATGAAATTTACGAATGACGGCGAATTGTTAATGACATTGGGGAAAAAAGGTGAAGCAGGAACGACGGATGATACGTTTGACCGGCCGGCAGATATCGCCTTCGGACCGAATGACGAACTCTACGTCGCTGACGGATATGGCAATAGTCGCGTCGTGAAATTTGACGCTGATGGGAACTTTGTTACCACGTGGGGTACGCCAGGGTCAGCGCCCGGAGAATTTGATCTCGTGCATTCGATTGCAGTGGATTCGCAAGGTCGTGTGTATGCGAGTGACCGGGAAAACAACAGAATTCAGATTTTCGATGAGGACGGTGAGTTGTTGGGCATGTGGACGAATCTCGGTGCCACTCAGAACATCTTCATCACTCCCGATGACCAAGTGTGGGTTATAACGCATCGTGACAATGTCGAAAACATCACCTATGACACGCTGGCTGGGCGGATCATGCAGGTGGATATTGATACTGGTCGGATTATCGCTGCAATGGAAAGTCCGGGTCATTGGCTCGATGTGAGCAGCAGAGGCGAGATTTTTATCGGCAGTCTTACTGGAAATGTTTTTCGCTGGTACGAGGAGTGGATGGCCACAGAGGAAGCTGCCCAGGCGGAACGACCATAGCAGGAACTGTTAGGGCGTCTGCGCCTCTAGGGCAATTGAAGAGTTAGAGTCGAGAACGGTTAGGACGGAGGATTCCATGAAACGTGTTGTGGTACTCGCGCTTGTATGTGCTTTGTCGGTGGCTGTGCTTGTCGCTCAAGATGCGGCAAAAGTCATCGAAGTTGAACAGCTTGAGGATAATCTCTACGTTCTGCGGGGCGGTGGTGGCCATACGGCTGTGTTTGTTACGACAGATGGCGTTGTTGTTGTGGATACGAAAAATCCGGACTGGGGGCAACCGATCCTGGACCAGATTGGACAGTTGACGAGCAATCCAGTGCCCACCTTGATCAACACTCATAGTCATCATGACCATGTGAGCGGAAACGTGGCGTTCCCAGCGACAGTTGATTTTGTGGCGCACGAAAATAGTAAGGCGAACATGGAGGTCATGCGCCCGTACACAGGTCGCACGGAGCCACCGGTGAACGTGTTTGCTAACAGCAACGGTAGGGGGTTGCCGACGAGGACATTTTCAGACCGGTTGACGATTGGAAGCGGAAACGACCGGGTCGAGCTCTACTATTTTGGTCGGGCACATACTGGCGGTGATGCATGGGTCGTGTTTCCAGCTGTCCGCACGATGCATGCTGGCGATGCCTTTTTGGGTAAGCGAGTTCCGTTTCTTGATGCCGAGAACGGTGGTAGCGGTGTTGCGATACCAGAGACCGTGCAAAAAGTACATGACAATGTTCCCAATGTTGACCGGATTATTACAGGCCATGGACCTCTGGCTACGTGGGCTGAGCTTGAAGAATGGGCATCATTTAACCGCGATTTTCTCGAGATGGTACGGAGCGGTCGTGCGGCCGGTAGGAGTGTTGATGACCTTGCGAGCTCCTGGTCGGTGCCTGCGGAATACGCCGGATATGCCGAGGCGAATGTGGATTCCGTGAGGCAAAATATTCAAGTTATTGTCGACGAGCTCGAAGGGTAGACAGAGAGAAGTCCCCTCAGATTTCACATGCCGGAAATCTGACGGCGGCGAGAATTTGTTATTGTGTTAGGAGTTCACTCATTCAGTCGATGGAACGAATGGGTTCGACTCGTTAACTTTATGGATCAAATACGCTTTTTTCGAGGACCACGTGCCCGGCAATTCCAGGGCAGGATCAAAACAGGTACGTACGCGACACTTTTATGTGCTGGCCTGCTGACGGCATCCATCCTTGAATCCACACCACATCTAGAGCATCTTTCGGACGTTGACTGTTACAGCTGCGTTGTACGTCACGATGGTGCAGAGCGAAGTGAGAGCATGGCTCTCAGTGTTCGCCACATACTGATTCTGCATACCGTACCGCTACCAGCAGTACGCGCGACTTCTAGTGGTGACGTTCTCCTCAACTTTGCCAGACCTCCTCCGGCGTAAGCCTTTCTATCGTAGCGTGTAGTAGTTGTCTCAGTAGGGCGTCTCCGCGATATGTGGTGCGCTTCAGTGAGCCGATAGACCATGTTTGCCGGGGATGTTTGAATGTTTAAATCTTTACAAAAATGTTGTGCAGTATTTGTCGTCTGGTTTGATTGGCGACAGTGGTTATTTAGCAAAATGTTTCAGGGGCGCTGTGGCCGAGGGCGTAACTGCTGCATGCCTGTGCATACGAGCAGGGCGTGGACGGTTGCGGCTGTTTTGTGTCTCAGCCTGTTGGTGTCTTCCGTCCTTGAAGCGACGCCGCATCTAGAGCATCTTTCGGACGTTGACTGTTATCACTGTGTTGTTCGTCTCGATGGCGGAGAGCGAAGTGAAGCTGTGGCTCTCAGCTGTCATTCCGTGTTGTTTCTGCGTTTTGTGTCGACACCAGCAGTACCCGTGGTGTCTGGTGGTGACGCTCTCCTCAACTTCACCAGACCCCCTCCGGCATAAGCATTTCCATCTCATCGTTTCGTAGTGACTTCAGCGCGGATGTTCAGGTGACGTTAAGTGCGTCGCGCTGAAATGTCGTGATGGTTCATGTTTATTGGAGATTTTGTGATGTTTAGAGATTTACAAGAATGTTTTGCAGTTGTTGTTGTGATGGTGGGTTTGGCGCTGTCGGTATCAGTGTCAGCACAGGAGAGTGGTTCTATACGGGGCACAGTCACATTGGCTGGAGAAGACAGTCCTATTTCCGGTGCGTATGTATTAGTGCTGGGAGCCAATGATGTAGTGATTACTGACGGGAATGGTCAGTATGAAATTGAAGACCTGGCAGTCGGAGAATATGAAGTTTTAGTACAGCGCGAACATCTTACAGCGGAGCGGCAAGCGGTGGTTGTTGGGAGTGGGCAAACGGTTACGCTCGATTTTGAAGTCGCACTTGCCACGATACATGAAGAACTTACCGTAACGACGACGAGTAGCGGCAGTATTGGCACGGCGCTTGATGCGTTTAATGCCGTTTCGACACTCGACACGACGGACATCGCAGAGTCTGTCAGCAACAGTGTCGCCGAGCTGTTGGAAACAGAGCCAGGAATAGCAGTCCGTTCATTTGGTCCTGGTTCGGCCAGGCCGATAATTCGTGGTTTTGACGGTGACCGCGTATTAGTTATGGAAGACGGTATTCGGACCGGCGACCTTGGTAGTTCTTCTGGGGAGCATGGTTTGACGGTCGATCCGAATCGTGCCACACGTGTCGAAGTTATTCGTGGTCCGGCGGCATTGTTGTACGGGTCAAATGCGATTGGTGGTGTCGTCAATATAATCAGTCCTCAAGAACAACTAGCGCAGGATTTACCGGAAGGCACACGGGGACACGTTGGAGCTGATGCTGGTAGCGGCAATGGGCAGTTGGGCTCGAGCGCTAGTTTGCAGGCTTCGACAGGAAATGTGCTGTATTGGGGAAGTGGCAGTAAACGACGGACGACGGATTACGATACGCCACTTGGGACGGTTGAAAATTCTGCGTCAGATCTTGTGAATGGTGAGGCTGGCGTTGGCTATTTCGGGACACAGTTTTTCGCGAACACCAGCATTAGTCGCGATGAAGGATTGTTCGGCGTGCCGTTTGCTGGTGAGTATCATGGCGCCCACGGTCATGGCGATGAGCACGACCACGACGTCGGAGGTGGACTCGATGAGGAGGACGAACTTTTTATCGATTTAGAGAGTGTTCGGAACGTGGTTCGAGCTGATATTGGAATGCACAATCTGACGAATAGTTGGCTCCACGGCGTTAAGCTGTCAACCAGGATGATTGACTACTCCCATGATGAAGTAGAAGTTGAAGGTCAAAGTCGATCGGTCGGCACCCGTTTTAATAACAAGATTTATGTGATGCGGCTGGAGGCGCAGCAGCAGGATACGGGGCGTTTTTCCGGACGGTTTGGCGTGTGGGGGTCAGGACGCGATTTCTCGGCACGTGGGGAAGAAGCCTTGGCTCCAGATGTGGAGCACGGGGCGTTTGCAGCTTTTGCTTATGAGGAACTCCAATTTGGTCGGCACCGTGTGCAACTAGGTGGTCGGTTTGAGCGGAACACCTATGATGCCCTTGGCCGACCGGGTAAGAGTGAGCATGGTCATGGCGACCACGACGACGATCATGACGATGACGACCACGATGATCATGACGATGACGACCACGATGAGGTGGTTCTAGAAGCGCCGGCCGACCTAGACCGCCAATTCGACGCGTTCACGGCGTCTCTCGGTTATCAAGTGGAACTAGGTCTTGGTACATCCTTCCTTACGAGCGTTACGCGGAGTACTCGAGCGCCAGCACTCGAGGAGCTCTACAATTTCGGAGCTCATATCGGGAGTCTTACGTATGAAGTCGGCAACTCTGGTTTCGAGACGGAAGTGTCCACGGGATTAGATGTTGGAATTCGGCATCGCGCAGCTGGTGCGACAACGGACTTCAATTTTTATACGTATGGGATTGACAACTTTATCTTTTTGGCCAGGACCGGCCAGAGCGTCGACAGTCTTCCTGTCGGCGTGTGGTCACAGGGACGGAGCCGATTTGTTGGTCTTGATGCAGAGACGACTGTTCGATTGGCTGAGAATGTTACTGCGCAGTTTGGCATTGGGATGGTCGACGCGACACTGACTGCCACGGATGAAGCCCTCCCACGGATTCCTCCACTCAAAGGGACGGTCCGCATCACATTTCCCTACAAGGGATTTCGAATCAGTCCCGAATGGGTGTTAGCCGCGCGACAGGATCGAGTCTATCGCGCCGAAACGGCGACTGATAGCTATTCTGTGTTGAACGTACGTGCGTCGTTTACTTTACCGACGTCGTCACGGAATCACCTGATTACTGTTTCCGCTTTCAATTTGACCAATGAGCTATATAGAAACCACACATCGTTCATTAAAGACTTGGCGCCAGAAATTGGACGGGGAGTGAAAGCCGGCTACACGCTCAGATTTTTCTAAAAGAAAGGGCCGGCTGTCGGGCGGCGGTTTGGCCCTACTTCGGATTACGGCTCACGGAAGACGGAGTCCCACGCCTTGCGGAATATTGTGGACAAGACAGTGGTTCTCCCCTTCCGGATTCGTGAAATCAAATCCGATAAAAGCGAGACACTTTAATTCGAGTTCGGCTTCTTCGAGATACTTCATCATGGGATGGGTGTCAGGGCCCTGAGTTTTGAGGTGTTCAAAAATCCCATCGTTTGAGTAGACCTGATCTTTCGGTGTTCCGGATAGGTCCTGGATCACTTTTACATTGTTGAGACGAAGTATGGTGGTCAGTCCCTGCCAGACAGGCAGCGTGGTCGACGTCAGATCGCAAATTAAGGCGTCACGGATGGGCATTATGTAAGACGCGATACGGGCGTACTCACGGTCGTTGTGGGCAGTGACTTCAGTTGTTGCGGTATCGAGGCGCCATCCATCCTGCAGAGGTTTGCCCTGTGGGACTTGAATCTGACCAGTGTCCGATACGACAACGTTTTTCCCGAACAGAACGATTGCCGGATCGACTCTGTGTCCGCAGGTTATGGCACTTTTCACGGTTGTGGAGACCGAAGACGGGGTAGTTGGTGATGCAGTAGTGTTGCATCCGCTCAGAGCG
>CAZDQD010000054.1:0-10202 GCA_964507425.1 uncultured Vicinamibacteraceae bacterium | reverse complement strand
TGCCGAGAGCCTTTCACTGCATGGTATAGTTACTGGCTGGCTTACGTGTAGAGTGTTTGGAGAGTCCCGATGTTGCTGGACTTACGCAGTTTCCGTGGTTCAGATGCGTTGGTCGAGCGGTCATATTCGCCGTCGTCTTTTTCCGGTGGGGATAGAGTCGACTATAGTTTGGCGGCTCCGGTCGACCTCTCTATTCGAGTGAGTAAAGACGGTGATAAATACTGGCTCCGAGGGAGAATTCTGGCTCAAGTTCGACGAGATTGCTGTCGTTGCCTGAAAGCTTTTGATGTGAGTATGGATTTGGAAGTCGATTTGCGGTATCACCCCCAGCGCGTTGTCACCGAAGAGACTGACTACGAAATAGCGGAAGATGATTTGGTTACTGCTTTCTATAGTGACGATCAAATCGATCTGGGTGGGTTGATTAGAGAACAATTAAACTTGGCATCCCCGATGAAGCCGCTTTGTAACGAAGCTTGTCGTGGTCTATGCCCTGTGTGTGGTGTGGACCGGAACAGAAGTGAATGTCAGTGTGACGCGTCGTGGCAAGATCCGCGGCTTGATGCGTTGAGGTCGCTGTTTCCACAGAGTCAGGATGCTGGGCGGACGCGAAAGGACTAAAACACTATGGCTAATCCGAAACGACGACATTCGAAAGCGAGAACGTCAAAACGGCGGGCTCATGACGGCCTAAAGCCCGCCGGGATGGGTGAGTGTCCACAATGTCATGAACCCAAATTGCCGCATCGTGTCTGTTCGCATTGTGGGTATTACAAAGGACGTCAGGTGAAGGCTGTCAAGGAAGCCTGACGACCGTTACTCTACTTACTACTGACGCACCGAGGATGGAAAACGCGCGTCGGTATTCTTCGTAACTTTAACCATCAGTTCTAAATTCAGGCGCGACGACCGTGAGTCGAATACGCATCGCTGTTGATGCCGCGGGGGGCGACCATGGGCCGTCTAACATCGTTGCAGGTGCACTCTTAGCGGCGCGCCATCTGAACTTTGACCTTGTCCTAATTGGATCGGGAAAATCTATCGAAAGGGAGTGCCGTCGTCAGGGAGTTTCTACTGGCACTAATGTCCAGATTGTTTCGACACCGGACGTAATTGGTATGAATGAGGGGGCGTCGGCTTTGCGTCGTAAACCGAAGGCTTCAGTCAGGTTGGCGGCCGAAACTGTTTCGCATGGTGATGCGGATGCGTTTTTTAGCGCCGGAAATACTGGCGCTACGTTAGTGGCTGCTCACTCCGAATTTGGTATGTTACCAGGCGTCGATCGACCGGCCCTTGCTACGCGAATCCCCACGCTGCTTAACGACGCGGTGCTGCTAGATATTGGTGCTACGGTGGCGTGTCGCGCGAGTAACTTGCTTCAGTTTGGGCTAATGGGTGCGACCTACGCTAAGGCCGTAATCGGAGTCGAGAGACCAAGGGTTGGTCTCCTATCTATCGGTGAAGAAGAGGTCAAGGGTAATGATTTAACGCGCGACGCTCATGGTTTGTTGAAAGAAAGTGGATTACGCTTTACGGGGAATGTGGAGGCTCGTGACCTCTATTCAGGAGAGACGGACGTTGTCGTTTGCGATGGATTTACTGGAAATGTCGCGTTAAAGGTAAGCGAAGGATTGGTGGAAGTGGTAGAGCGTTTACTCCATGATGAACTGAGGCGCACGTTTACGACGAAGCTCGGTTATCTTCTGTCGCGAAGGTCGTTTAGGCGCTTTAGACGCCGGGTTGATTATTCTGAGTATGGTGGTGCGCCACTATTAGGTGTGGATGGATTGGCAGTGGTGGGCCATGGATGTTCGTCTGTGAGGGCGGTTCGAAATGCCTTGGTGCTGACCCAGCGTTTTGTTCGGCAGGAACTTGTAACAATGATTCGAAAAGAACTACCGGTAAGTGCGAAGAGTGGCGGAGAGTCGCGACAATGATAGCGTTTGTATTTCCTGGCCAGGGGTCTCAACGCGTCGGCATGGGGCGGGAGTTAGTTGACTCATATTCGGTGTGTCGGGAGACACTTCAGGAAGCTGATGATGCGCTTGGAGAATCTATTAGTAGACTATGTTTAGATGGTCCAGAAGACACATTGCGACTGACGGAAAATACGCAACCGGCGATTCTAGCTGTTAGTGTTGCCATTTATCGTCTTCTCTTATCGCGTGGTATCGAGCCATCGTACATGGCAGGTCACAGTTTGGGTGAGTACTCCGCACACGTGGCGGCAGGAACACTTGGCTACGCTGATGCGCTTCGAACAGTTCGTCGTCGTGGGCGCTACATGCAGGACGCCGTGCCGGTTGGTGAAGGAGCGATGGCTGCTATTCAAGGACTCGACGAAAAGAGCGTTGAGCGTGTCTGTACCGAAGCTGAAGAAGGTGATATCGTCAGTGCAGCTAACATTAATGCGCCGGGACAAGTTGCCATTGCTGGTCACACGAAAGCGGTTGAACGGGCGGGGCTGTTAGCTCGAGAGCAGGGTGCGAGACGGGTTATTCCGCTTCCCGTGAGTGCGCCTTTTCACTGCGCGCTGATGAAACCAGCCGAGGATCTGTTAGCTCCGGAATTGAGAAGTTTAGTGGTTAGTCATCCGTCGGTTCCCGTTGTGGCAAATGTTGACGCGTTACCGAAGGAGACGGGCGAGGATTCCGTTGAGGCATTGATTCGGCAGGTAAGTGCTCCGGTCCGCTGGGAGGAGGTTGTCCGCCGATTGATTGCTGATGGCGCGACAGCGTTTGTGGAAGTAGGGCCAGGTCGAGTGCTGAGCGGGCTGATTAAACGGACGGATCGCGGCGTGCTCATCACGAATGTTGAAGATGTTGCGAGCTTAGAGTCGGCGGAATCAGCTCTCAGTTCGTTGGTTGAGAAAAGTGGCGGGTGATCTGATTGACCAATGATCTTACTGGTCGAGTCGCTATAGTTACTGGTGCGTCTCGGGGGCTCGGTCGTGCCATAGCTCTGCGGTTTGCGGCGGCGGGTGCCTCCGTTGTTGCGGGAGCACGTGAACACCATGCTGATGCGGTTGTCGGTCAGATTAAAGAGAACGGCGGGAACGCCGTGGCCGTTACAGTCGATTTGACCAATGTCAACTCGATAGCCACGCTTGGTGATACCGCTCTTAAGCAATATGGTCGAATTGATGTGTTAGTTAACAATGCCGGTATAGTGAGAGATCAATTGATGGTCCGAATGAAACCAGAAGATTGGGACGTCGTGCTTGCTACGAATCTAACGGCAACATTTGAAAGCTGTCGCTGTGTTTTACGGACTATGGTTAAACAGCGTTCGGGGCGAATCATCAACATCAGCTCAGTTGTTGGACAGTCTGGCAACCCAGGACAGGCCAATTACGCCGCTTCTAAGGCTGGAATGGTTGGATTGAGTAAGTCACTTGCTCGTGAAGTCGCTTCCCGTGGTATTACGGTAAACGTAGTTGCGCCAGGAATGATTGATACGGATATGACATCATCGCTCCCGGAGGCAGGGCGCCAGGCTATGTTAGGGCAGATTCCGATGGGTAGGCTCGGCACTCCGGAAGAAATTGCTTCGGCTGTACACTTTCTTGCTTCGGACGAAGCATCGTATATTACTGGGCAGGTTGTAGCAGTTAATGGTGGGATGTACATGTAGGAGGCTGGTTAATGGCGGTTGCAGACAAAGTTAAAAATATTATTGTTGAACAGTTGGGTGTGGATGAAGAAGAGGTTACGCCGGATGCGTCATTTGTTGATGATCTCGGTGCTGACTCACTTGATACGGTTGAGTTGGTGATGGCATTTGAGGAGGAGTTCGGCCTTGAGATTCCTGACGAGGACGCGGAAAAGATCACGCGCGTCAAGGAAGCCGTGGATTATATCGACTCTCATAAGAAATAGAGTTCCGGATTCACCCCCGCGAGGTTAGGAGCAACGTTGGAGAGGCGCGTCGTGTTAACGGGAGTCGGCCTAGTGTCGTCTCTTGGTATCGGTACTGAGGTTAACTGGAAAGGTCTGCTCGCTGGCAGAAGTGGTATACGGACCATTACTCACTTTGATCCGGATGGGTACGCCTCAACAATTGCCGGTGAGGTGCCGGATTTCGATCCGTTGCAATTTATGCCAAAGAAGGACGTCAAGAAGATGGACGTCTTTATTCAGTATGCGCTCGCGGCGTCGGAGTTTGCCCTTCGGGATGCTGAGCTGCCGACTGATGGTGGTTTAGGTCCTGACGTTGGAGTTTTGATTGGGTCTGGTATCGGTGGATTTAGTACGATCGAACGAGAACATCGCGCACTACTTAGTGGCGGCCCAAGAAAAGTTTCTCCTTTTTTTATACCGTCTGCGATTATCAACCTAGCGGCGGGGCAAGTGTCTATTCGGTTTGGTGCGAAGGGGCCTAATTCGGCTACCTGCACGGCTTGTTCAGCTTCGGCCCATGCTATTGGGGACGCTTTTGAGATTATTCGTCGTGGCGACGCTGTTGCGATGGTAGCCGGCGGGTCAGAGGCAGCGATTACTCCACTGGGGGTCGGGGGCTTCGCTTCGATGCGTGCATTGTCGACTCGTAATGATGAGCCTCAGAGAGCTAGTCGGCCCTTCGACCGCGATCGGGACGGTTTTATTATCGGAGAAGGTTCTGGCGTTCTTGTTCTTGAAGAACTTCAGCATGCTCAAGAACGTGGCGCGTCAATATATTGCGAACTCGTTGGTTATGGTATGTCCGCCGATGCTCATCACATGACGGCGCCAGCGGAGGATGGAGCGGGAGCTGTTCGGGTTATGCGTAACGCGATCGCGCAAGCAGGAATTGAGCCCAGCGACATTCAATACGTTAATGCGCATGGTACGTCGACACCGTACAACGATCGATTCGAGACGATGGCGATTAAGCAATGTTTTGGTGAACACGCGTCTTCTTTGGCCATCTCGTCAACAAAATCGATGACGGGCCACCTTCTCGGGGCTTCCGGAGGTCTGGAAGCTGGCATTACGGCCCTGGCCGTGAAACACCAAATAGTACCTCCGACGATCAATCTCGAAAACGCCGATCCAGATTGTGATCTTGACTACGTTCCCAACAGTGCGCGCACACTTCCGGTCACGTACGCACTGTCCAACTCGTTCGGTTTTGGTGGGACGAATGCTAGCCTGGTCTTTAAGCGTTACGACACCTAAACGCATGTCCACGCAAAGGCTGACGCTTAGCGTAGGCGTCGCAGCATGTGATTGTGAAATAGCGAAAGGTTAGTCCTAGTCTGTTATGAAGATAGCGGTTTGTGTGAAACAGGTTGTCACGCGAGATTGGCCACTACGCGTCACGGACTCGTCAAACTGGGTCCGAGATGAAGAAGCTAGTTTTGAAATGAATGAGCCTGACGCGTACGCGCTCGAAGAAGCTCTACGTTTAAAAGAGAAATTTGGTGGAGAAGTCGTCGTTTGTTCGGCAGGTCCACAGCGTGTTTCACAGGTAATTCGTGAGGCACTAGCGCGTGGCGCGGACCGGGCAATCCTTGTTCAGCATGCAGAGCTGGCATCTGCCGATGCCACTGTAGTTGCCAAAGCTTTAGCCGATGCGGTTCGTGAAGAGTCATTCGATCTCGTCCTTACCGGGTTACAGTCCGATGATCAGGGATTCGGTCAGGTTGGGGTCGTACTCGCCGAATATCTCGATCTGCCGCACGCGACAATAATCATGGAGGTTGATGTAGTCGATGATGGCACGGCGCTTCGTGTTAAACGGGAATTGGAAGGTGGATGGTTTCAGTGGGTGGGGATGCCGATTCCGGCATTACTGACGATTCAGAGTGGAATCAACCAACTACGCTACGCGACGTTGAAAGGCATTATGGCATCAAAAAAGAAGGATGTTCGCGTCGTCATCCCTGAGGATCTCGGTAAACACGGACAACGTATTCTCGGTCTTTACGTTCCGGAGAAGGACAAGGCAACCCGACTACTGGACGGTTCACCGACTGATGCTGCGCGAGCGCTAGTCAAGTTACTGCAGGACGAAGCGAGGATATTGTGATTCTTGTAGTTGCGGAACAACGGGCGGGTGTGGTGAATGCCGTCACATGGGAGGCCATTGCTGCGGCACAGAAAATGGGCATGCCTGTGAAGCTGGTGGTATTGGGTTCCGGGGTGGATTCTGCCGTTGTCTCGTTGACGGAAGCCGAGGTCGATGAAGTCTTGGTCGTTGAACATGACCTGCTTGAGCCGTATACCTCGGATGCGTTTGTTGTGGCGCTTGGACAAGTGGTAACCCAAGAGAAGCCCGAAGTGGTTCTTTGGCCACATACCTACCAGACTCGTGATTACGCCCCGAAATTAGCAGCCCGGGTAGGGAATGTGCTGATTCCAGACTGTGTGGGGACCAAAACACGAGATGGGGCGCTTGTTTTTGTGCGGCCCATGTTTCAAGGGAAGTTTGTTGCTGATGTGCTTCCGCAGGGCGATGGGCCTCGTTTTGCTAGTGTTCAGATAGGGGCCTATCGTGCGGACAGCGCAACTCGTGGAACGACACGAGCGACGACTAGGACAATCAGTGTGACCATTGAAGCATTGGCCGTCCGGCAAAAGCCAGAGGAGCCGTTCAAGGAAGCTAAGCAAGCGGTTGATTTGACTCAAGCCGAACGGATCGTTGCGGTTGGCCGTGGCATCAAGGACCAAGAACATATCTCGGTGGCGCAGGAACTCGCAAAACTGCTTGATGCAGAGCTCGCGGCGTCACGACCAATTTGTGATTCAGGATGGTTGCCAATGGATCGTCAAATTGGTAGCTCCGGCCAAACTGTTGCTCCGAAACTCTACGTTGCTCTCGGTATATCAGGCGCGATTCAACATCTGGTTGGAATGAAAGGTGCGCAGACGATTGTTGCGATCAACAAGGATGCGGATGCTCCAATCTTTGAAGTTGCCGACTACGGTATTGTGGGAGACCTTTTCGAGATTGTTCCGGCGCTGGTTGAGGTGCTTGCCGAAAACGGGTCGACATCTTCGTAGTAGAGCTGGCCAGTGGTTGCTGATGCAGAAATTAGCTTGTAAGGAGCGGGGAGACTGTTCTGGTTCGTGAGACGCTTGATGTAGACGTCCTAGTAGTGGGTGGCGGCCCCGCTGGACTTACAGCTGCTTATCGCCTCGCTGATCTTAGTCAGAGCCATGGTGGAGAACCTTTAACCGTTGCGGTGCTGGAAAAGTCACGCCACGCCGGAGCGCACATGCTATCGGGTGCTGTTCTTGATCCGTCGGCACTGGACAAACTGATCCCAGACTGGAAACAACGTGGTGCACCTGTTGATGTTGCCGTGACTGACGATCAGATTTACTTTCTAACACAGAATCGCTGTGTGCCACTTCCATTTACTCCGCCGCCACTCCGGAATCATGGAAATTATGTTATCTCGCTTAATCGATTCGTTAAATGGTTAAACGATCAGGTTGAGACTGCCGGCGTTGATGTGTTTACGGGGTTTTCTGGTTCAGAGCTCCTTTTGGATGGTGACCGTGTTGTCGGTGTGCGTACAGGAGATCGAGGTGTCAGTCGGAGTGGCGAAAAAAAGTCTAACTACGAGCCTGGGGTAGATATTCGTGCGAAGGTCACGGTCTTGGCTGATGGTGTTCGTGGAAATCTCACAAAGGCGTTAATTGGACGTTTTGGTCTTGATGCCGAGCGAACTCCTCAAACGTACGCGATAGGGATTAAGGAGCTGTGGGAAACCACAACGACTCGGTTGGCCCCAGGGAGTGTTGTGCACACGATGGGGTATCCACTCGGATTCGACCAGTTTGGCGGTGGCTTTATTTACGCACTCGATGACCGGCGTTTGTCCGTAGGGTTCGTTACGGGTCTAGATTACCGTGACCCGCTATTTGATCCACACGAGGCTTTTCAGCGTTTTAAGAGTCATCCGAAGGTATCCGCTTTGTTAGACCAAGGAGAGATGGTCCGCTACGGTGCGAAAGCATTGCCAGAGGGTGGTTGGTATGCGATCCCACGTACCCATGTTGACGGAGCGGTGGTTGTTGGTGATGCAGCGGGCTACCTTAATTCACTTCGACTCAAGGGAATTCATCTTGCTATGGAGAGTGGCCTTTGCGCGGCGGACGTTGCGTTTCGAGCAATTCAGGAACAAGATACTTCTTCTACCCGGTTGTCACAATACGCGGTTCTTGTTGAGAACGGACCGATTCGGAGAGAGCTTTATCCAGTTCGAAACGTTCATCAAAGTTTTGCAGGTGGACTATTTTCGGGGTTGGCATTTTCAGCCCTGTCGCTTGTCACTGGGGGATGGTGGTTGCGAGATCCACTTCCCTCAGAACCAGGACATCAGAGGATGGAGAAAGTCCGAGACAGGTCTGGTCAGACTGAAGTCCGAGAATATCAGGCAGTGGGGGTCGCGAAGAACGTGACGTTCGACAAGTTAACGAATGTGCACTTTTCTGGTGTCAGGCACGAAGAAGACCAGCCGTCCCACCTAATTGTGCGCGACACGGACATTTGCCGGACACGTTGTCTTGAAGAGTATCGAAATCCATGTATTCGGTTTTGCCCGGCGAATGTCTACGAAATTGTTGATGCGGATGCTGGAGAGGGTAAAAGGCTTCAAGTAAATGCGTCGAACTGCGTACATTGCAAGACATGTGACATCATGGACCCGTACCAGATCATTGATTGGGTGCCCCCGGAAGGCGGCGGGGGACCTCAGTACGAAGGAATGTGAGTACAACACCTTCGCTTCATCGGCTTACACGTAGCCAACGAATTCGTGCGGCAGCGATTGCAGCCATCGGTTACCCGACGGTCGCCGGTATCGGAATGACACTTCGTTGGACCGTGGAGGGGAAAGAGCACGACGACGCCATTCTTCAGTCGAGGAGGCAGCCAATTTTTGCGTGCTGGCATGGTCGGATTCTGCTTGGAACCTACTTTTATCGTGGTCGCGGAATAGCCGTTATGACCAGCCAGAATTTCGATGGTGAATGGATAGCTCGTATCATTGAAAAATTTGGATTTCACGCGCCGAGGGGGTCAACATCACGAGGTGGTCGGCGAGCTTTGGCCCAGATGCGACGGATGGCGCGAAATGGGTCAGCAACGGGGTTTACAGTTGATGGCCCCCGAGGCCCGAGACACAAAGTCCAGCCGGGAGCAGTATGGCTGGCCAGTTTGACCGGCAATCCGATTCTTCCGTTCCATGCGGAAACGGATCGCCACTGGACAACTCGAAGTTGGGACGCGACACAGGTGCCCAAGCCGTTTTCGCGTGCTGTTATGGTAGTTGGAGAACCTATAGAGGTGGGGCGTAATGTTCCCGCGACGACCTTAGAAGAAAAACGACTCAACCTTGAGCGGTCATTGCATCAACTTGAGGAACGAGCTAAACAATTAATTGGAAACGGAACTGGCGTGGAAGGCGACCGCAATTAAGTCATGTCTAAGGCCGACGTCCTCTTGATCAGCTCAACCCGGTTTATTAACCACGAAACACCGACGGGCCATCCTGAACAGCCGGCGCGAGCCACGGTGATGACTCGGGTTGCCGAGCGTTGGCGGTCGACTGGTGGTCGTGTTGTTGAGCCGACGCCTGCGGAGACAGCCGCGCTGGTCCGGGTACACCAGAAGGCGTACCTCGAAGAGATTGCCTCCACGGGTGGGCGACGGGTTCAGCTTGATCCGGATACCTACGCTTCCCCAGAAACGGAAGTAGTAGCTCGGCTTGCTGCCGGTGCTGCAGTATCCGGAGTAAGCCATGCGGGCGAAAAGCAAAGCCCGGCAGTGGCATTTGTGCGGCCGCCTGGCCATCACGCAGAGAGCGATCGCGCTATGGGATTTTGCTTGTACAACAATGCTGCGATTGCGGCGGCCCATGCGTTATCTGTTGGTCTGAGCCGGGTCGCAGTTGTTGATTACGACGTTCACCATGGGAACGGCGTACAGGAAATATTTTACGAGGACGCACGTGTCCTATATGTGTCGGCCCATCAGTACCCGTTCTACCCGGGAACCGGAGCGGCGTCAGAGGTTGGTCGAGGGGAGGGGCTTGGTGCGACGGTCAACATTCCACTTGAGGCCGGTGCTGGTGACGCCGATCTTGACTTAGTCTTCCGTGATGTTGTCTTACCGGTAGTCGGTAGTTTTCAGCCCGAGCTTGTGGTGGTATCGGCAGGATTTGACGCTCATGCTGAGGACCCGTTGGGTGGGATGAGGTTGTCGACGGAAGG
>CAZDQD010000053.1:0-106146 GCA_964507425.1 uncultured Vicinamibacteraceae bacterium | reverse complement strand
GTATCGGGCTTGCGGGGACGGACCAGGGGATCTTTAACGTCAACTTTACGGTCACGAGCCAGGATCGCTATGTCGAACTGCTTGAGGCCGATGGTTTTGATGTGGAGCCCGATGATGGGTCGGTAATCCAGGCGGGCGAGGAAATCCTCGCGTACCTGGCAGGCACTGTGAAACGCTTTACCGTGAAGCTTGATTTGAGAGGGGTTCCGAAGTTTTCATCCGCCGTTTTGCGCGCCACTCGACAGATTCCATTTGGCGCCACGTGCAGTTATGGTTCGATCGCTGCAGGAATTGGTGCGCCGCGGTCTAGTCGGGCTGTGGGTAACGCACTGGGAAGAAATCCAGTGCCGATCCTTATTCCATGTCATCGCGTTGTTGCGGCAGGTGGGAAACTCGGGGGCTTTACCGGTGGATTGGCGATGAAGCGGGCACTACTCAGCCTCGAGGGGCATGCGATTGATGGAACAGTTGTCAGACCAACGGTGTGAGGTGCACAAGGCTCGAGACGAAACTAAAGCTTTTCCATGTGCGTGATGACTCGCTTCAAGATGTCTTCAAGCGCCAGGTGTGGTGTCCAACTAGTCAGATTATTAATCTTGCTGATGTCAGGGACTCGACGCGGCATATCCTCAAATCCGGCTTCGTAGGCTTCGCTGTAGGGCACTTGCACGATCTCAGAACTGCTACCCGTGAGTTGTTTGACGTGCTTAGCGAGCTGCAGGATCGAGACTTCTTCAGGATTACCAATATTAAAGATGTCTCCAACTGCTTTGGGCTCGTTGACCAGTCCTTGCAATGCGCGCACAACGTCAGTGACGTCCGCGAAACTTCTCGTCTGCGATCCATCGCCGTAGACGGTCAGGGGGTCTCCGCTCAAGGCTTGACGCACAAAGTTAGGAATGACCATCCCGTACCGGCCAGTTTGACGCGGGCCAACGGTGTTAAAGAGCCGCACGACGATTACCGGAAGTTGATGTTCCTTCCAATATGACAGGGCGAGAAACTCATCAAGCGCTTTACTGCAGGCGTACGCCCACCTGTGTTGGTGGGGGGACCCAAGGAGAAGATTCGAGGTTTCTTTAAATGGGACATCCGTACGTTTGCCGTAGACTTCGGATGTAGAGGTGACAACGACAAGTTTGCGGCCTTGTCGAGCCTGCCGAAGCACAACTTCTGTGCCGTGCACGTTCGTTTCGATGGTACGGACAGGCGCTTCGACGATTAGCTTGACGCCAACGGCTGCAGCGAGGTGGAATACGACGTCGCAGCGGTCAATTTGTTCAGCGAGTAATGACTCATTGAAGACTGTGTCGACAATGCAAGAAAAACGGGGATTCGTTGAGAGATGCGAAATGTTTTCGAGTGCACCAGTCGAGAGATCATCTATCGCGACAATGTTGCAGCCATCGGCTAGTAAACGCTCGGCGAGATGAGAACCTATAAAGCCCGCACCTCCGGTAATCAACACATTCATAACTGGTCACACAGCAAAGCGAAAGTTAATGACATCTCCATCTTGAACTACGTAATCTTTTCCTTCCAGCCGCATTTCACCATGTTTTCGGCATTCGGAGGCTGACCCTCTCTTCATGAGTTGATCGTAACTGATGATCTCGGCTCGTATGAAACCGCGCGAAATATCTGAATGGATTTCACCTGCCGCGATTTGTGCGACCGTACCTGACGGAATCGACCACGCCCGGCATTCATCCTCACCTGTGGTGAAAAAAGACAGATAGCCGAGTAGGTCGTAGGCCGCTCGAATAATTCTGTCCAATCCTGGCCTGTCCAGACCAAGGTCAGCGAGAAAAGTTTCAGCGTCTTCTGGTTCGAGCTCCGCTATTTCGAGCTCGATTTTTGCACAGACGGTGACCATGTGCACTGATGCGCCGTCCACGAAGTCCTTCAATTCGGTGCCATTGACGAGGTCTTCTATAGAGACCGCGACGTCGGACTCGTCAACATTGAGAACGAGCAATAGTGGCTTTGCGGAGAGAAATTGAAAGCCTCGGAGCTGTTTTGCCTCGGCGGTAGTTAGTGTCAGCGTTCTGAGCGGTTTTCCTTCTTCCAGCGCGGTGGCGCAAGTTTTAAGTACGGCAATTTCTTCATCCCGTTCCTTTGAGGCACCTTTTTTTCGTTCTTTTTCCAGCCTTTCAAGTCGGCGTTCTGCTACAGCAAGATCAGCGAGGACAAGTTCGTCTTCGATATTCCTTACATCACGGGCAGGGTCAATCGAACTTTGGGAGTGTGGCACGGAATCATCGCGGAATCCCCGGACGACATGGAGCAGCGCGTCTGCCTCTCTATAGGAGCTGACATCAACAAGACCAGAGGCTCCGGCGTCACTCCGCGCGGGCATATCAACGAAATTGACAGTAGCGGCTGTTCGTTTTTTGGGCTTGAACAGGTCGGTTAAATAGTCAAGGCGTTGGTCGGGTACCTGGGATACTGCAATGTTTGGATTTTGTCTTCCGGCTTTTTGCAAATCGACTTCCGAAGACGACGTAAGTAATTGAAAAAGTGTCGTCTTTCCAGTTGAAGGGAGACCAATTAATCCGGCACGCAACATCGTTCGGCTGAAAGTCTCTCACATACGGGTGAATTCAGGCATGCTGGCAGCGGAGTAGAAAACGAATTATTTCTTCAAAGCATTGATTTTAGGGCGTTTTCTGTTGACAACCATATCAGCGTTCCCTACGATGGCGAGTGGACTTTTGTGGTATTTATTGGAGTTAATAGGTGCTCCGAGGGAATTTCTCCGCCAAAATTGATGACAAGGGCCGATTGAAGGTGCCAACCGCCTTCCGGTCGTTGATTGCTGACAAATATGGTGATGCCGTCTACGTGACGAGCCTCAGCGGTGAGTCGGCCCTGATCTATCCGATGGTGGTGTGGATCGGCATAGAAGAGAAGCTTGCAGATGTGCCGTCGACTCATCCTGCACGCGACCGGTTTTTGGATCGAGTGAACTACTACGGACAGACTGCCGAGTTTGATAAGCAGGGGCGTCTATCCATCCATGGACGTCTCCGGACATCAGCGGAGATGGTTGGCGAGGTGGACGTATTTGGTAAATACGATCACCTCGAGGTGTGGAATCACACGCGTTTCCAGCAACGCCTCGATGGACGACCCTTCACAGAAGATGATGCGCGGGCTCTATCGGATTTTGGAATATAGATGAGCAAGTTGACAGTGCGGTCCCATGAACCAGTGATGTCGACCGAAGCTGTTTCATTCTTACAACCACAGCGCGGAGGGTTATTCGTCGATTGCACGGTCGGGGCTGGCGGACATACTGAGGCTCTGCTGATGGCCGGCGCTGATCGCGTCATCGCTTTTGATCGCGATACTGATGCGCTCAAGGTCTCTGAGGAGACGCTGAAGCCATGGGGAAAACGCGTTGATCTGGTTCACGCGGATTTTCGCACGCTTGATACCGTTCTCGATGACTATGGTGTCAACGCGATTGATGGCGCAGTAGCTGACCTCGGAGTTTCGTCGATCCAACTTGACGGTGAGGGTCGCGGCTTTAGTTTCAGGCGTAATGATCCGCTTGATATGCGTATGGACCGCTCGTCTGGAGCGACCGCGGCCGAAATGCTCGCCACCATTGATGAGGCCGGTCTGGCAGATGTGATTTACCGATATGGCGAGGAACGAAATGCAAGGCGTATCGCACGATCGCTTGTGGCCAGTCGGGAGCATTCCTTGCTTGATTCAACGACGCAGCTTGCCGAAGTCGTTCGCAAGGCGACAGCACGGCGTGGACACCGACGAATACATCCAGCGACGCGCACATTTCAAGCGATCAGAATTTGGGTGAATCGTGAACTTGAGGAACTTGAGGCGTGGTTGTTGACAGTCTGTCGTCGTTTAAGGGCTGGAGCCCGTTTTGCCGTTCTTACGTTTCATTCATTGGAAGATCGAATTGTTAAACACACGTTTCGTGGCCTTAGCCGGAACGAGGACCCTGCCATAAAGATCCTGACAAAACGGCCAATGAGACCTTCACCCGACGAGGTGCAAAGAAATCCTCGTTCGCGGAGCGCAAAACTCAGAGTTGCTGAGAGGGTCGCATGAGGCAGGAAGATTTCGAATATGCGATTAAGAAGGATATTCGGAATAACCCGATTGTTCGGGAGATTGACCAAGCGCGGCAGCAAGAGTTCTGGAAAGCGTTTGGAATTGTGGGTCTTTTAGTGGGGGTCGTGTTGTTTTCTGCGTGGCAGCACTTCGAACTGTTACAGCATGGCTATCGTATCCAAGATATGGAGCAGGAGCGTGCGCGAGAACTAGAAATAAACCGCCATCTCCGGCTCGAGATTGAAACTCTCCGATCCCCGACACGGATTGAACGTATTGCCACGGAGGAGCTTGACCTTGTGGCTCCCACGGAAGAACAGGCTGTTGTCATCGAGCGAGTTGTGCCGTCGCCCGAACCGCATCCTTCTATTCGAGCGAATTTACAGGAGGTTCCGGGTGGCCGGCCGAGCCAACGCTAGGGGGCAGTTTCGCGTCTTTGTCGACCGTCTACTTGGTCGCGCGCTAAAAAAGGGTAAGTCTGTACGGCGAACCGACTGGCGGCAGACATTTCGGAACAGGCTTTTAGTAGCCGGTCTCGTATTCGCAGCTTGGACCTTTGCGATTGAGTATAGGTTGGTTGTCCTGCAGGTTGTTGAGCACGACCAATATGTTGCTCGTGCGAGAGACCAACAAGAGGAGACCATTGAGCTAAGTCCGAAACGGGGGGAAATAGTTGATCGGAATGGGCGAATTCTTGCTTATAGCGTTGATGCGGATTCTA
Organism: uncultured Vicinamibacteraceae bacterium; assembly: GCA_964507425.1. GTDB lineage: Bacteria > Acidobacteriota > Vicinamibacteria > Vicinamibacterales > UBA8438 > DTWD01. The sequence goes on along the minus strand of CAZDQD010000053.1, from coordinate 101,339 downwards.
TCTACGCAGTGCCGAACGAGGTTAAGGAACCCTCAGATGCGGCGTTACAACTTTGTGCAGCGCTTGATGATTGCACCGAAGATGTTCACGCAACCCTTGGACAGCGTCTTGACCGCGATGCGAGCTTCGCCTACGTCAAGCGACGAGCTTCGCTTCGTGAGGCGAGGGCGGTTGGTGAATTAGGTCTTGAGGGCATCGGTTTTCTTAAAGAAAGTCATCGGTTTTACCCGAATCGTGAACTTGCAGCCCACCTGCTTGGCTATGTCGGTACGGATAATCAAGGCCTTGACGGTATTGAATCGACGTACGACGATGAAATTAAAGGAAGTCCGGGACAAGTATTACTTCAAAAGGATGCAACACAGAGAGCGTTTAGTCGTGTTGATCGACTGCCCACGACTGGAGCCACGCTTGAACTTACTGTCGACAAGTATCTTCAGCATATTGCTGAACGTGAGTTGCAAGCCGGCGTAAAGACCCATAACGCTGATGCGGGTTCTGTCGTAATGCTGGATCCTCACACGGGTGAAATCCTAGCGTTAGCCAGCGCCCCGACATTTAATCCGAACGTATTTGAAGGGACCTCCCAGAATCAACGACGCAATCGGGCAGTGCAAGATCTGTATGAACCAGGTTCGACATTCAAGGTCGTAACGGCTTCGGCGGCCTTTGAAGAGCGAGTCGTTCACAGAGACGAGATCTTTGATGTGAGTGCCGGCGCCATACGCGTAGGCGGAAGAGTCATTTCAGATTACAGCCCTAATGGTGAATTGTCGTTTACCGACGTAATGGTGAAATCGAGCAATGTCGGAGCTATTAGAGTTGGTTTAAGGCTTGGCGCAGAACGGCTTAGTCGTTACGTTCGCCGTTTTGGTTTTGGCGAGACGCTTTCACCGGATTTCCCCTCTGAAAGTCGAGGAATTGTTTGGGATCCATCGGATTTAAACGATGGCGCGGTTGCCTCCATTGCGATGGGATATCAAGTTTCGGTAACGCCGTTACAAATGGCAGCAGCGGTAGCTGCGGTTGCGAATGGTGGAGAGTTAATAGAGCCTCGAGTAGTTAGTGCGGTAGTGCAAAATGGTATCCGGCAAGAGTCTGAGCCTCGGGTTATCCGTCGCGCGATATCAAATGAAACGGCGGCCGAACTGACTTCCATTATGGAGTCGGTCGTAGAACGGGGGACGGCACGTCGCGCGCAAGTGCCCGGTTATACAGTCGCCGGTAAAACTGGGACAGCGTCGAAACTTGTCCAAACCACTGACCCGGACACAGGACGCGTTTCCCTCGCGTACTCGGAAAACAATAACTATGCGTCGTTTGTCGGATTTGTTCCATCTGACCGTCCTCGACTAGTTGTGCTTGTAACGATTGATACGCCCAGAAATGGTGGAAATACTGGTGGAGCAGTTGCTGCACCTATTTTTCAGCGGATTGTTGAGGCGTCATTGCGCCACCTTGCTGTGGTTCCCACAGTTCATCCAGCTTCACCGATGCTTGTTCCGAGCTCAATTGTGTCTTCAAAACCCTCACTTGCCGTTGTTGCGACATCGACTGTGGTTAATAGCTCAACTCACCGTGACCTGTCTGATGTTGAACCAGGTGTGATGCCGAATCTAAGGGGATTGAGTGCTCGCGAAGCCGTGCGGAGACTTGGGGTGTCTGGATTGGGCATTCATGTTGTGGGCGATGGGGTTGTCGTTCGTCAGCAACCAAGTGCGGGGACTGAATTTGATCAGGGGGCGGTGGGGACGGTGTGGCTTGAACGTCGTCATTTGTTACCGAATGTGACGCGGCGTAATTGATGGTGAATACGGTAGATGTGGTGTGTGTTGTGAGAAAGTCGCTATGACGGTTGCAGAACTGCTTAGTCAAGCAGGTATTCCTGTCGATTTGGCGTCTGTTGATCAACAACAGTTGGCAAAGACGCCGTCAGGTGTGTTCTACGATTCAAGAGAAGTCGTCGACGGTGGTGTTTTTGTAGCAGTGCCTGGCGAGAAGTTGGATGGCTCTGTTTTTATCGATGATGCAAAAGGTCGCGGTGCAACGATTGCAATTTCTGAAGAGGAGCCACCGTTACAACCTCTATTACCGTGGATTCGTGTTTCTGATGCCCGCGCGGCTCTTGCAGCCCTTGCTGCGGTTTTTTATGAGAACCCAAGTCACGCATTACTAGTGATAGGCGTGACGGGGACAAACGGGAAAACTACGACGACCTATTTGATCGAGTCGATTCTCACACATTCTGGCTATTCGACGGGACGGTTGAGTTCGATCAGCAACCATGCAGGAAGCGCTCAACGTGAACAGTATGCTGTGCGAACCACACCCGAGTCACCAGATGTGCAGGCGTGGCTCAAGGCAATGAGTGAAAGTAATGCGGATGCCTGCGTGATGGAAGTGTCTTCGCATGGTCTGGCTTTGCGGAGAGTGGACCAGGTGAAGTTCGCGGCCGGTGTGTTTACTAACTTAACAAGGGATCATCTCGAATTTCATGGAGATATGAGGACTTACTTCGAAGCCAAGTCCAGATTGTTTGAGATGTTACCTGAGGGGGCTCCGTCAGTGCTTAATCTTGACGATAGCCATGGACAGAAACTCGCAACGTTTGTTGATTGCCCGTTCACATATGGTTTCCACGACAATGCGGATGTTGCGCCTACACGCTTAGAACTTACAAGCAGTGGGACACGGCTTGAGGTCCGTACCCCACGTGGCGGAATGTGTCTTGAGTCCCCACTCGTGGGAAAAGTCTCGGCCTACAACGTATTAGCGGCAGTTGCGACATGTGTCGCGCTCGACTTGCCTTTTCGTGGCATTGAAGATGGGGTCCGCGCGTTAGCTGGTGTTCCCGGTCGGATACAAACCATCACGCAGCAGGAAGACGATGTCACGGTCATAGTTGATTTTGCCCACACCGATGATGCACTTCGTGCATTACTTGAAGCGGTTCGGTGTATCACAGTTGGTCAAGTTATCACGGTCTTTGGTTGCGGTGGTGACCGCGATGCCACGAAGCGACCACTAATGGGAGCAGTTGCAGCACGACTGAGTGATCGCGTTGTCGTTACATCGGACAATCCACGCTCTGAAGATCCCAATGAAATTATTGCCGAGATCGAACGCGGAATTCGGGAGAGTCAAACGCCTTGGGTTTCGGTTATTAGCCGAGAGGAGGCAATTAGCCACGCCATTGCTGAGGCAACCTCAGGTGACTTAGTCGTAGTTGCCGGTAAAGGGCATGAGCAGACACAGGAAATCGGTGAAGCGACTATTCCTTTCGATGACGTAACTATCGCACGTTCAGCCCTTTTAAGGCGGCGTTCGGGTTTTCGTGCAGGATGAAAAGACGTGTCAGATAGTCAAACGTACAGGTTTGTTGCTGATGAGGTTGCGAGGGTATGTGAGGGGCAGGTGTTGTCAGGGTTCCCAGGTCAGGTCTTTGTTGGATTGACCATTGATAGTCGTAAGGTCGAGAAAAACGATCTCTTTGTCGCTATTAGAGGCAATCGATATGACGGACACGGTTTTGTCGGCGATGCCATTAGACGGGGTGCCGTTGGTGTGATTGTGAGTGAACGATCAGTTGCTTCGCAGAAGTCCAATATGTCTAGGGAAACTGTAATTATTCTGGTTCGGGATACTACGAAATCGTTACAAGCAATTGCACGTCACGTGCGTCAACAATCTGGCACAAAGGTTGTTGCTATCACCGGGAGTGTCGGCAAAACAACGACGAAAGAGCTTGCCGCATCATTCATCGGTGCGCGCCATACAGTCGAACGTAATGTCGGCAATCTCAATAATCACATCGGTTTGCCCTTATCCCTCCTTGCGTTGAAGAACCGACCGGAGGTTGCAGTGGTCGAACTTGGTATGAATCATGCAGGAGAGATTCGGAACCTTGTTGGCATTGCGGAGCCGAATGTTCGTGTGTGGACAAATGTTGCAGACGTACATGCAGAATTTTTTTCATCAAGGGATGCGATAGCCGATGCGAAGGCTGAGATCTTGTTGGGGGCCGGTAAGGAAGATCATCTGGTTGTAAATGCTGATGACTCATTCGTGATGTCACGTGTCGGTGATTTTCCAGGTTCGATCACAACTTTTGGCGTTGGCATGCAAGCCGACGTACGAGCTACGGCGGTTCAGGACGATGGCGTGAATGGTGTTGGTGCAGACGTTGACACGCCGGTAGGGCGCGCTACATTTCACTCCCAGCTGATCGGAGTCGGGAATATCGCCAACGTTGTTGCAGCGATTAGCGTTGCATTGCGATTCCAAGTTCCACTTGATGCAATTCTTGAAGTGCTTGAGCGATTTAAACCTCTTCCGCGGCGGGGATCGGTGCACAGGTTATCTGGGGGGGTTACTGTTGTCGACGATTCTTACAACTCCAACCCGGAAGCGCTTCGTCTTACTCTCCAGTCGGTTGGGGCTAGCCAGGGATATCGCCGTCGTGTCGCAGTGCTTGGCGAAATGCTAGAACTCGGGGACCAGGCTTTTGAAAGCCATCGCTCGTCTGGGTCTCTGGCCGTGCAAGCTGGATTCGATTGCGTCGCGACTGTAGGTGGTGCTGACGGTGATGCGTTGGCCGACGGTGCTCTCGCGGCCGGTTTAACGGAGAGAGCCGTTCTGAAGTTTTCCACAAGCGAGGAAGCCACGGAGGTGTTGGCTAAGTTCATACAGCCAGGCGATCTTGTTCTAGTCAAGGGATCGCGGGGCATACAAACAGATCTGATTGTCGACAAACTCAGGGCGGAGTGGGATTGATGTTGTACGAAATTCTGTACTCGCTACGCACCGAAATTGGATTACTCAACGTAGTCCAATACATAACCGTCAGAACAGCGGCAGCGAGTTTGACGGCCTTTGTATTGTCGATTGTATTTGGTCCATATGTTGTCCGATGGTTGCGCTCTATGCAAATTGGTCAGGTCGTACGGGAGGATCTGACAACTCATCAAAGCAAGGCGGGCACACCCACGATGGGAGGGCTGCTTCTTTTAGGAGCAGCACTGTTACCAACACTCCTGTGGGCTGACCTGAGCAACGCTTATATTTGGGTTGCACTGCTTTCGACTATCGCTTTTGGTGTCATTGGGTTTGTCGACGATTATTTGAAGGTGGTGAGAGGCTCTCACCATGGTTTGTCGGTACGTGGCAAGCTCGTTGCTCAAAGTTTGTGTGCAACGGCTGTCGGACTCGTTCTGTTACAACTCACACAATCTGGAATCTACAACACGGAAATTATTTTTCCATTCTTTAAGGAATTCACGCCGGATATCGGTTGGCTGTATGTGCCTTTTGCGGCCGTCATTCTAGTGCTGTGGTCGAATGCAGTGAACCTAACTGATGGCCTCGATGGGTTGGCGATTAGTGTCTTCACCGTTGCTGCTGGAGCGCTCACGGCGCTTACCTATGTCAGCGGCCATGCTGTAATTGCCGAATTCTTGCTTATTGTCCGGTTTCCTCCGGCGGGCGAGTTGACTATCTTTTGCGGCTCTCTTGTCGGAGCTGGACTCGGATTTCTTTGGTACAACTCGTATCCCGCTGATGTATTTATGGGTGACGTAGGTTCTCTTGCCTTGGGTGCAGCGCTTGCGACTGTCGCACTATTAATCAAGCAGGAGCTACTTCTTTTTGTTGTGGGCGCTGTCTTTGTTATTGAAGCAATTTCGGTTGTGCTTCAAGTCGGGTCTTTCAAGCTTACCGGCCAGCGAATATTTAAGATGGCGCCACTCCATCATCATTTTGAGTTGGTGGGTTGGAGCGAGCCCAAAATTATCAGCCGCTTCTTAATTGTGGCGATCGTATTTGCACTTTTTAGTCTTACGACTTTGAAATTGAGATGAGTCAATTTTCTGTAGATGGTTCTCGAGTTGTTGTGGTGGGTGCCGCAAGAAGTGGTATCGCAGCGGCTGAGCTTCTCACTCGGCGTGGTGCACGGGTAATACTGACTGAAACACGAAAGACCCTTGAACAGGAGCAGTCGTTGCGCGCGTCAGGTATTGAGCTCGAGTTGGGTGGGCATCGCGCCGACACGCTTCACACAGCGGACCTGGTAGTGCTTAGCCCTGGGGTATCTCCACAGCAGTCTGTAGTTGTGCAAGCCCGGAAGTACGGAGTTCCGATAATCAGCGAAATAGAACTGGCTGCTCGGTGGTTACGGGGACGCGTCGTTGCTGTGACAGGTACGAAGGGTAAGACCATGACCGCTTTGTTGACCGGTCGCATGTTTGAAGCTGTAGGTCGACGCGCCATCGTTGGTGGAAATATCGGGACGGCACTAAGTAGCCAGGTCGATGCGTCAACCCCCGATGCTGTCCACGTTGTTGAGGTTAGTAGTTTTCAGCTTGAGTTGACCCACACATTTCGCCCCTGGATATCCGTGTGTCTGAATATTTCACCCGATCATCTTGATCGGCACAAGACGATTGACGACTACGTCAACGCGAAGGCACGTATTTTTTCTAATCAGACTAAAGATGATGCGATGGTTATAAATGCAGACGATTCGCGTGTACTGGAAATGTCCAGGTCTGGTCTTGCCAGGTCGGTGCAATTTGCAGTTAACACGACCGTTTCTTCAGGCGTGAGTATCACCGAAGATGCAATTATCTATCGTTCATCTGAGGGTGCGAGAACCCTCGTTCCTCTCTCGGCAGTGCAGGTCCCTGGCCGTCATCTTCTTAGTAATGTTCTCGCTGCCACAGCCGTTGGTGCAATTGCCGGTATTGATTCCGATGCCATGACGCGTGTTGTGCAGTCCTATACGGGGGCTGAACACGTTCTGGAGTTTGTGCGCGAAGTTGGCGGCGTTAGGTATGTCAACGATTCGAAGGCAACGAATATTGCTGCGGCCCAAGCGGCCATTGAATGTTTCCCGCGTGGTGTTGTTGTGATCCTGGGTGGTCACCATAAGGGTGGGAGTTTTGATGCACTCCGAGATGTACTGATAGCCGCCAACTCGTCAGTCGTTGCGATTGGCGAAGCCCGTGCCCATATTCATAGCGTTTTTGATTCACACGTGGAAGTTGAGTGTGCGGAGACGATGATGGCAGCGGTACAAGTTGCACAGGGCTTAGCAAAACCAGGCTCCACGGTACTCTTGGCACCGGCTTGTGCCAGTTTTGACATGTTTGAAGATTTTGCGGCACGCGGGCGGGCGTTTAAAGAAGCGGTTGCGAGACTTGTTCCGAAGTCAGGACTAAGAGGGGAGAGTGACCAGGAATAGCTAGTTGGACAATCCCAAGTCGCGAGATGAGCAGTGAGCAGTCATCAGTCAGGTTGTTTGGTCGAGAACTAGCCGCTGGGAACGCAGGCCGTTTTGGCCTGCGAGGTTAGTGTCTTTGCCTCGGCTGACTGATGACCGTTGACTGCTCATCCGCAGGATGGGTCCTTTGGTTGTTTCGGATGTGTTACCCAAAAACTTTAGCCTGGGTGACCATCATTACGGACGGCGAGTATGGCTCGAAAATTGAAATCGGACAAGCCGTTGTTTTATGCCACGCTCTTACTTCTCGGTGCGAGTTTGGTCATGGTCTATAGCGGGTCTGCAGTACTCGCTCCTGACGGGGGTACAGCTGCGGAAGTTTACCTATTCCGCCAGTTTCTCTGGTTAATGCTCGGTTCCGCTGTATTAGCTATCGCTATGCGAATAGATTACCGGGTTTTCAAGCATCCAGCGGTAGTCTGCACGGCACTTGCGGTGACAGGTGCGGCCCTTGTCGCGGTACTTTTCGGGCGTGAGGTGGGGGGGGCGAATCGATGGTTTGCCGTCGCGGGGGTCGGGATACAGCCGTCAGAACTTGCCAAGATAGCTGTAATTATATTTACGGCGATGCTGCTCGAACGAAGACTCGAGCGCATAGATGATCCGATTTATGCGTTGTTTCCGATTGGTATGGTTACTGCGATTGCAGCAGGTCTCATTCTTTTGCAACCAGACTACGGCACGGCGCTTACGGTGGTCGCGATAGTGTCGGCGATGGTCTATACGGCAGGGATTAGCTATCGCTATGTCGTTACGGGCTTCCTTATTTTGGCACCGACCCTTTTCCTTATCCTGGCTAGTGAGCAGTACCGGTGGCGTCGAATTATGGCGTTCCTGGACCCATGGGAGGATCCTCTTGGCGCTGGTTGGCAAACGATTCAATCTCTCATCGCTGTCGGATCGGGTGGGGTGTTCGGTCAGGGATTAATGGCGGGCGTCCAAAAGTTGAATTACCTGCCGGAGCCGCATACAGATTTTATTTTTGCGGTGATAGCGGAAGAAACAGGACTTATTGGTACGACATTAACCTTGGTGTGCTTTGCCGTCATTACCTGGAGAGGACTCCGTATCAGTCGTTACGCGCCAGACAGATTCGGTGCGTTACTTGCACTTGGGCTAACGACAATGTTAGCGCTGCAAGCCTATATCAACATGAGTGTCGTACTTGCGTTGTTACCGACGAAAGGTATTCCCTTACCGTTTGTAAGTGCAGGAGGTTCATCGCTGTTGATATGCCTACTTGGAATGGGAATCTTGCTGAACATTTCGCAATATGCGTCGGCTGAAACATGAGGCGGGGACTGACGAGCAATGATGATTGGGAGGACTCTGTAACGCAGTTCAATGGCTACTTTACAAAGGGTGCTGTTTGCGGGCGGTGGAACTGGTGGGCACTTGTTTCCTGGAATTGCGGTGGCCCGTGTAATTGCCGCACGTCATCAGGGTGCACAGATCACGTTTGCGGGCACCGGTAGAGGGGTAGAAGCGCGCGTGGTGGGAGCAGAAGGTTTTGCATTCAAAAAAGTTCGGAGCCGGGGGCTAGTGGGAAAATCACTCCAGGATATGTTTAAGACTGTACTGCTTGCTCCATTCACCATCTTGGACGCCGTGCGTGTGCTCTATCAAACCAAACCGGATTTAGTGATCGGTCTCGGAGGGTACAGTTCGGGGCCATTAGTTTTGCTCGCGGCATCAGTCGGACGTCCGACTATGGTGCTAGAACAGAATGCCGTGCCAGGGGCAACTAATCGATGGCTCGCACCTTTTGTTCAAGCGGCAGCTGTTCCTTACGAGACGACAGCGTCGTATTTCGGTAGAAAGGCCTATGTCACAGGGAATCCTGTTCGTGAGGGATTCTTGAAAAATCAAGAAATAACAAAACCCGGCCGAACAAGAGTTCTCGTCCTGGGTGGATCGCAGGGGGCGCATTCAATTAACTGTGCAATGGCGACGGCCGCGCCAACATTGAAAGCGGTTGGCGGGGGTATAGACGTAGTGCATCAAACCGGTCCTAAGGACGTCACCATGGTCGAAGATGCCTATAAACAAGCAGGCCTTGATGCGCGAGTGCAAGATTTTATTGATGGTATCCATACAGAAATGCATGCCGCTGATGTAGTTGTCTGCCGGGCAGGCGCGACAACGTTAGCTGAGGTTGCTGCAACGGGAAAACCTTCCTTAATCGTGCCGTTATCTGTTTCGGCCAACGATCATCAACGTTTAAATGCAAAAATTTTTGTATTAGCGGAAGCTGCTGAAATGGTTGAAGAAAACGAACTTGAACTCAAGTTTTCGAAATGTTTGCTGGATTTGATCATGAATGTTCCCCATCGCCGTGTCATGTCTGAGGCCGCCAGACGATTGTCGAAACCTCATGCGGCGACAGCGGTGGTTGAGTTTGCCGAACGGATCGTGAGGGGGGACGAAGTCGCTAGTTAGGATTTATACGTGTGCTGGAAAGAATAAAGAAGATTCATATGGTTGGAATCGGCGGCATCGGGATGAGTGGGGTCGCGGGTTTATTGGTAACCCGTGGGTTTGAGGTCACAGGTTCAGACCTTGTGAATTCCTCGACTGTGATGCGTTTACGAGACTCTGGGGTACAGGTGTTTGAGGGGCATGCTACTAGCAACCTGCAAGATCCAGATCTTGTTGTTGTGTCATCGGCCGTACCAGATGACAACCCAGAGCTAACGGAGGCAAGCAGACGTCAGATTCCTGTCGTGGGTCGCGGTGCCATTCTTGCCGAGTTGGCGAAGGAAAAACGTGTTGTGGCTGTTGCTGGTTCTCACGGCAAGACCACGACGACGTCAATGATTGCATTTGTCCTCAAAGAGCTAGGTTTGGATCCAACTGCAGTGATTGGTGGTGTCGTCGGTGCGTTTGGTAGCAATGCTCGTTTTGGGCAAGGGCAGTTCATGGTTGTTGAAGCTGACGAGAGCGACCGGTCTTTTTTGCATTTGACACCGGAAATTGGCGTTCTTACTAACGTTGATGAAGAACATCTTGACGCATATGGTGACATGGACCAACTTGAGAAGGCTTTTGGAGAGTTTGCGGCCAGAGTGCCCGATTCCGGACGGTTGGTAGTGTGTGTCGATGATCCGAGGCTTGCGAAGATCGCAAGGGGTTTTCGCTCTCGTGTTGTGACATACGGTACCGATTCACCGGAAGCATCTGTTTCCGCAGAACGAATCGACCTAGATTCCATGAGTTCGACTTGTCGTTTACGAGTGGACGTCGGTCGTATCTCTGGAGCGGCTGAGCTTTGCCTTCCGGTTCCAGGGCGTCACAATTTAAATAACGCATTAGCGACAGTAGCGGTGGCAGCATGTCTTGACTTGGAACCAACGTCAGTCGCAAGGGTGCTTGGCTGCTTCACAGGTGTTGAACGTCGTTTTCAACGATTTAGTACATCGTTCGGCGTCGATGTTGTGGATGATTATGGACACCATCCAACAGAAATTGCAGCTGTAATAGCTACTGCCCGTTTGAGCGAACCTAAGCGCTTGGTAGTCTTGTTTCAGCCTCACCGCTTTTCAAGGACGGCTCGACTACTGGAACAATTTGGTGATGCACTTGCACAAGCTGATGCCTTAATACTTTCCGATATTTATCCTGCAAGTGAAGCACCAATTCCAGGCGTTGATAGCGTAAGACTTGCCGCTTCCGTTGGACAACATCGAGACATTCCAATTCAGATTGCTGATTCTTTGGATCAAGCAGTTACCCACGTTGGGTCACACGCATTGCCAGGGGATCTGATTCTAGTGCTCGGTGCCGGGTCAGTGGGCCAACTAGCTCCTCGTATTGTCGAACTACTTGAGAGAAGAGTCGCATGATGACGGTTTATACGAGACCAGATAAGCGATTCCATCGTGCGCACCGCCGTCCCGGTCGACGTTTGTTTCATCCGGTTTATCGATTTGCTGGGAAAATGATCATCGCTTTGTCAATGTTAAGCGTAGGTGTCTACGCATGCGTTTATGCCCTAGATCGTTCTCTTGTGCTCCAAATTGACACGCTGGATGTGCAAGGGAACAAGCGGTTGTCGGATGGAGAAGTGCTCGCCCTAGTGGCTACCCTTTCTGGTCAAAACATTTTGTCGGCAGATCTTAATGAAGGCCGAATTAATTTACTGACATCGAGTTGGGTCAAAAACGCCACTCTTCGGCGGGTATTTCCATCAACCGTTGAGATCGTAATTGAGGAGCGAGAGCCCTTGGGGCTAGGCCGTTTTGGTTCAAAGTTGTATCTCATAGATCCATCTGGACAGATTCTCGATGAGTATGGGCCTCGATTTGCAGATCTTAGCTTACCCATCATTGACGGGTTATCGGATCGTGTTGATTCTGGTAAGGCGAGCCTAATTGATCGTCGCGTTGCCCTCGCATCTCGGCTCATTACGTCTATTCACGACGACGCTGAGCTAATGGAGCAAATCTCACAGGTCGATGTGACGGATCCGCACGACGCGGTAATTCTACTTCAGGGAGACCCAGCGTACCTTCATCTTGGAGAAGAGAGGTTTGTTGAGCGTCTGAAGACTTATATGGAACTTTTGCCGTCGCTCCGAGAACGCGTGCCTAGCGTTGATTACGTTGATTTGAGATTCGAGCAACGGGTTTATGTACGACCGACCGGAACAGGGAATCACGATGGGACTAGTGAGTCGAGTAGTTGGTAAATGTTAGTCATGCGAGAAACGCGATTGCGAAATAGGAGTCGGGAGTGTCCAAGGTGGGGGAAGCGTGGCGCGTAAGGAACAGTACCTGGTTGGTCTAGATGTTGGCACCTCGAAAATTGCCGTTATTGTCGGCGAAGTCATGGAAGGTGATGAGCTCGATATTATCGGGATTGGTGGGAGCGAATCTGAAGGTATTAAACGAGGCGCCGTTGTTAATCTTGAGGCTGCCGTTGAGTCGATCAAAAAAGCTGTAGAGGAAGCGGAATTGACGGCGGGCGTTGAAATCGATGCGGTCCATTTGGGACTTTCCGGGCGGCACGCCAAGGCGTTTAACAGTCGAGGAGTGGTGGCGATTGCAGGCCGAGATCATGAGATTACGAGGGAGGATGTTAAGCGCTCGATCGATGCGGCGAAGGCAGTGTCTTTACCGAATGGTCAGGAAATTTTGCATGTGCTGCCCCAAGACTTTGTGGTCGATGACCAGGATGGTGTCGGGGCCCCCATTGGCATGACAGGCGCTAGGCTCGAGGTGAACGTTCACGTTGTGACTGGTAATGTGTCGACGACACAAAACATTGTTTCGTGTGTTAATAAATCAGGTGTCAGAGTCGTTGAGACGGTTCTTGAACAGTTGGCTGCAGCTGAGGCGGTCCTCACTTCTGACGAGAAGGAACTAGGAGTGGCGCTGGTGGACGTAGGCGGAGGAACAACAGATTTCGCAGTTTACGAGCGAGGCAGTTTGTGGCAGACGGGAGCGGTAATGATTGGCGGTGATCAGTTTACACAGGACATTGCTGTTGGTTTGAGAATGCCAATTCCGGACGCGGAAAAAACGAAGCGGCGGAGCGGATGCGCGCTAACCACTTTGGTGGACGAAGAACAAACAATCGAAGTCGCTAGTGTTGGTGGTCGGCAGCCGCGCATAATAGCGAGGCGTTTATTGGCCGGTGTACTTCAGCCAACAGCTGAAGAGATTTTCCATAAGCTGTGGGATGAGGTGCGCGGTGCGGGATTTGAGAATTCGCTGCACTCCGGGATTGTCCTTACCGGTGGAGGAGCAGGGCTTGATGGTTTACCTGAAATCGCGGATCAGATCTTCGGTATACCGATTCGACGTGGTCTGCCTGTGGGAGTTGGTGGGTTGACAGACCATGTGAATGATCCATCTTTCGCTACGGCCGTTGGATTGGTCTTGTACGCGCATAGAAATCAAATCTCAAATGGTAGTCAAATGGAAAGTGGCGTCCTAGGTGGTCTAACAGAAAGAGTTCAGAGTCTTTGGAAAGATTTTTTTCAGAGGTGAGGAGTTAATAGATATGGCGGAACCTCAGGATATTGCAAGTAGATTTGGGGCATTAACGTTTGGTCCGGACTTCGAGCTAAGTGCGAAGATCAAAGTTATTGGTGTTGGCGGAGGTGGGGGTAACGCTGTTAATCGTATGGTCTCATCTGGCCTTACCGGCGTAGATTTTGTCGTAGCGAATACAGATGCTCAGGCGTTGGAGATGAACGCTGCACCTATTCGGTTACAGATAGGCGCGAAGCTAACAAAGGGACTCGGTGCGGGTGCCGATCCTAGAATTGGTAAACAAGCGGCCCTAGAAGATACCGAACAATTGATCAGTGCTCTGGATGGAGCCGAAATGGTGTTTGTAACGCTTGGATTAGGCGGCGGGACGGGGACCGGAGCTGCGCCAGTCGTAGCGAGCCTTGCCAGAGAACTTGGGGCTTTGACGGTCGCGGTTGTGACGCAGCCTTTTAAGTTTGAAGGGCGACAACGTGCTGTGCAAGCAGAGCGTGGGTTGGAGGATTTAAGTGAACATGTAGACACGGTTATTGCTATACCCAACGAACGATTACTTGATACGGTCGATAAAGGTACAAGCATGCCCGAGGCTTTTGCTCAGGCTGACAACGTGTTACACCAAGCAATCCAGGGTATTTCCGACCTTATTCTTGTCCCGGGTGTTATTAATCTTGATTTTGCAGATGTCAAAACCATTATGCAGGGTATGGGAAGGGCAATTATGGGTACTGGTTATGGCACCGGCGAAAACAGAAGTATCGAAGCAGCTACGGGTGCAATTTCAAATCCACTTCTCGATGATCTCAGGGTTGACGGTGCGCGAGGCGTCATTGTCAATGTGACCGGCGGTCCGGATATTTCGATGCATGACGTGAATGACGCGGTTGAAACGATCCAGAATGCCGCGCATGAGGACGCTCAAATCATTATGGGTTCGGTAACGGACCCTGAGATGGAAGGCAAAGTTAAAATTACGGTGATCGCGACAGGTTTTGGCGAGGAAGGAGCTAAAAGGGTGGCCGTGCAACAAGGTGAGGCCAGTGCAAATACGCCGGTCGACCTTGCCGGTTATACGGAATGGAAGGGTGGTGAGGAATCAGCAGCACCAATAGCGGTTGCTTCTCCGGGTTCTAATGGTGGACTAGTCTTGTCGAGACGGCCTCTCATAGGATTGTCGACTCCGGTTCAAGATGCCGAACACGAGCAGGCGACGGGAAACGATGAATTAGATGCGGAAACGGATTTACCAGACGCCAACGAACCCGAAGACGTCCCAGCATTCCTTCGGCGTCATGCAGAATCCTAGAGAGACTGGTGTGTAACTTTGGTTGAGCGATTGATTGTGAGTAGCGCTATTGATTACTTACAAAGATAACTTGTGCTATCGACAAGAACCGCGTGTGTGACAGACTCAAGAGCGATTTTACTGCGCCGATTTTTATAAATTGCTTTTTGGCTCCTCCCCGTAAAACAAGGTGGGGAGGGCCATTTTCTCTGACCACCTCAATATCTTTCCATAGGACGCCTTTTGAACGACCCGTTCCGAGGGCTTTCATCGTCGCTTCTTTGGCAGAAAAACGGGCGGCTAGATGACGCGCCGGAAACCGGCGAGTCTGGCAATACGTCGCTTCCGCATCTGTAAACACACGGTTAACGAACCGGTCTCCGTACCGTTGCATCAATTCGTCAACTCTTGAGATTTCTTCGATGTCTACACCAATCGCGAGAACGGCAGGAATCGATTCTCTGATTTGTTCGATTCCTAGTATTGCTGATTGACCCCTGCCGGTCTCGACCGTCTTAGCCATGGGGCCTGTGTCGGACGTCGTTAATGAATCCATCGCGAGGTTAGCGAGTCGGTCGGCGTGTTGGTTTTGTTCACGAGGAATATGTTCGTATCTAATCTCGGTTAGTTGTTTCGCTAGGCTCTTGGCTTTGCTATGGAGCTTTTTGAGTTCTGGGTGTTTGACTTTGTATTCACCACACATTTGGCGCGTTAAGAGTTGTGAATCTGAACGGATGATGGTGAACAGGTAATTCCTTTTAACTAGGTATTCCAACGCGGCAATTAGTGCTTGGTACTCGGCGCTGTTGTTGGTAGCGATACCAATAGTTCCTTGGAGCTCGTCAAGAAGGTGACCGTCAGTAGTCTCGATATGGACCCCATATCCGGCTGGCCCCGGGTTTCCACGTGCTCCACCGTCAATGTAAGCAATAACCGGTTTCGACATTTCTGAGAGTCGGTCGTCAATTCTTCTATTGAGACTCTACGGCTAAACTCGTTTCTTGGGGAAAATACAGAATGCGTTGGCAGCTTTCGCATTGTTGGAGTGTTGCATTTTGCCGGACCTCATTGTAAAGCTGCGGACGTACGGCGACTTGGCACACAGAGCAGCGACCATTACTAGCTTTGGCAATGGCTATGCCTTTACGGGATCGTGACAAGGTCTCAAAGAGAGTCAGGGTGTTCGTAGAAATCGTTTCAACAAGAGTCTTTCGCTCTTTCGCATGTTGCTCGACCGTTTCTTGCAAAGTGTTCTGTTCGGTTTTGAGTTTTGTTTGTTCTATTGAAACAGCTTCCTGCTCTGTCTTGACCGCATGTTCCGTAATATTCACCTGTTCGTTCAGGTCGTCAATTTCAAGCATGCATTGGAGAATTTTGTCCTCAAGGCGTTGAACTTCGGCTTCTGCAGTTTGAATCTCAGACTGGACAGCGTGCAACTGTGCGGTTGTTTTGACCTCCATGACCTGCTCTTTAAAACGAGTTAGTCGAACTTGAACTTGCGCAACTTCCTTTTCTAACTCTTGCCTAGAGTTTTTTGCACTGTCCATTTGACATTTCGCTTCGTCCATCAACGCAGATTTAGAATCGATCCGGGCTTTTAAGGCCTCAGTT
The DNA here is from genome assembly GCA_964507425.1 of uncultured Vicinamibacteraceae bacterium. Classification (GTDB taxonomy): domain Bacteria; phylum Acidobacteriota; class Vicinamibacteria; order Vicinamibacterales; family UBA8438; genus DTWD01. Next base: position 85,174 of record CAZDQD010000053.1, on the reverse strand, counting down.
CTAGACGGTAGCGAGTCGATGCCTTTGAGTGCCACGGCGACGGCATCGTCGAGTTGCTGAAGGCGAACGAGTCGTTCGAGGTCTGGCAGCATAGTCTAATAGACGGTGATATTCGAATCGTACAGATTGCTGTTGGTCAACGGGCGGGTGGACGTGCGTTTTGTGAGGTTGGTGGGCCCACCAGGATTCGAACCTGGGACAGACCGGTTATGAGCCGGCGGTTCTGACCGCTGAGCTATGGGCCCGTAGACGGTCAAGGACATGGGATCATGTTTCTTTTTCAAGAAACGGCTCCAATTTTCGGCTTCGGGATGGGTGCCGCAATTTCCGAAGCGCCTTGGCCTCGATTTGTCTAATGCGTTCTCGCGTGACGGCAAAATTTTGACCGACTTCTTCAAGAGTGTGTTCACTAGCCTCGCCAATGCCGAAACGCATTTTGATTACCTTTTCTTCACGAGGCGTTAGAGACTTCAGCACGGTGGTCGTTTGTTCCCGAAGGTTGAGGTCAATAATTGCCTCGTCTGGAAGTACTACCTGTTTGTCTTCAATAAATTCACCCAGGTGACTGTCTTCTTCTTCTCCGACAGGAGTTTCAAGCGAAATTGGTTCTTGGGCAATTTTGAGAACTTTTCGTACCTTGGTCTCTGGCAGTTCCATGCGAGCGGCGATTTCTTCGTGAGTTGGTTCCCGTCCGAGCTCTTGCACTAAAGCACGAGATGTTCTGAGCAGCTTGTTGATAGTTTCGATCATGTGGACGGGCACCCGAATCGTTCGTGCTTGGTCTGCGATGGCACGTGTGATCGCCTGACGTATCCACCATGTGGCGTAGGTGGAAAACTTATAACCACGGCGGTACTCGAACTTATCGACTGCTTTCATTAGGCCGATGTTGCCTTCTTGGATCAGATCAAGAAATTGAAGGCCACGGTTCATATATTTTTTTGCAATAGAGATGACCAGCCGAAGGTTGGCTTCGATTAATTCTTTCTTTGCTTGTTCAGCTTGAGCTTCGCCGCGTTGCATGACATCCAGCATGTGTTTAAGTGCAGCTGGTGTCTGCTCCATTTCAGTCATGCGGAGTCGGATGTCGTTTTGGAGGTCACGGATACGTTTTTTTAACATCCGTCTGTCAGTGTCCTTGAGACGTTTTTGTTTCTGGTTTGCGTCCAGCCTACGGTTGAGCAAGGTGGTTTCGCTTTGGCATTGACGTATTACGTCAATGCATTCTCGAATGTTGTGAACGAAGGCTCGTTTGACGGGCTCCGTGAACTCGATACGACGAACAAGCCTCGATAATTCAACCTGCGATCGCAGTGTCTGCCAGCGATAAACTCGCCGCCGCCGTTTGTCGTGCTTGGGTATCGTGCCTAGCTTTGTTTCTTTTTTTTTCGCGTCACTGTTCGCCTTGCGGATTTGTTCAATTTGCTTCAGGACATGAAGGCTTCTTTTTTTGATTCGATCGTCGCTGAGTTCTTCGTCGTGGACGACAACTATCTCGCGAACAGTATGGATGCCGTTCTTGAGTTTATCGCCTAGTTCAATGATGGCGTTCACCGTTTGCGGGGTTCTGGAAACGATCTTTAGGACGGCGAATTTTCCCCGCTCAATGCGTTTAGCAATTTCTACTTCGCCTTCCCGAGTAAGGAGTGGCACGATGCCCATCTCACGGAGGTACATCCGAACTGGGTCGCTTGTCTTCTCAAGTGGTCCTGGGGTTAGGTCGAGGTTCTGTTCAGGTTCATGCCTGGTGCGCTCGGCGGTTTTCTTCTCTTTGTACTGGTCCTCGGATTCAACTACTTCAATCCCGGCGTTGCCGAGCACTATGAACAGTTGGTCCAACTCTTCCGTAGAAATAGCACCGGCTGGCAAGAGTTCATTAATTTCGTCGAAGAGCAGATACCCTCGCTCTTTTCCAACAATTAACAATTGTTGGATATCGTCGTATTTCTCTGTGATGGAAATCTGTTTACCCGGCATAGCGTGTCGTCTGGTCGATTTGAACTTGGTCGTTCTATTCTGTGGCCGTTCAATTCCTTCCGAGCGAACTATTATGCAGATTCTACATGTCGGAATGAAATGATGCTATTGCTGTCACCTCGTTAGTTCGTCAAGGCGCCGAAGTAGGTCACGTTTTTTTGCCAAGAGGGAATCGATGTTGTTCAGTGCCTCAACTGAGCCCGTTTGCTGGAGTCGGTCGATTTCATCTTGTAGAGCTATCCGCTCCCTTTCATAACGAAGCTGTTTTAGGTTCAACGCGCAGTCTTCAACCTTGGCCGGCGCAGTGGTGTCTGCCGCGATTCTATTGACTAGCGCGACCTCATCCTCGCGAAGTCGATCTAGAAGTGTTTGAGGTACGGACTCCGGTGGAACCGTGGCTAGTGTTCTGGCGACCTGAAGTATCGCCGCAACAGAAAGACCTTCGAAATCCTTCGGATCGAGTTCGCTAAGTACCGATAGTGCCTCTTCTGGTGTGTGCATTGTTGCCCAGATAAGTCCTTTTTCTGCAGGCCGAATGGTTGACTTAGTATTTACGATGTCGGCTTTCATTTCAGTACGTCGCTCGATTGCCGTCCTTCTTATTTCTGTTCTGATTACGTCTTCCATTATTTGAGCACGATGTGCGAGTCGGTCTGCGAACTGATCTCGGCTGGCCGGGTCTGGTATTTGTGAGGCAACAGTCAAAGTCTCTTTTAGGAACGCACGGCGGTCACCATCTTTGCTTAGATCTCGGTCCTCAGCTGCCTCATCGATGACGTAGTCAAGATAAGGCCTGGAAGTCCTCAACTTTTCACAATATTGTTCGGCGCCGTGATTTTGAATAAACGTATCCGGATCCTCACCAGGTACTAGGAGCACCACGTTGACTTGAAAATCTTCGGATAACAGTAATTCTCCTGAACGTAATGTTGCACTCTTCCCAGCTGAGTCGGGATCGAAACTTAAGAGTACTTTGTCGGTAAACCGTCGTAACAACCTTGCTTGCTTTTCACTGAGTGCTGTACCGCATGTGGCTACCACTGGAGAAACACCGGCCTGAAGGGCTTGGGCAAAATCAAAATAACCTTCAACCAATACCGCATAACCAAGACGACGCACGTCTTGCTTTGTCAGGTTTAATCCGTAGAGAGTTCTGCCTTTGGTGTATAACGCCGTCTCTGGCGAGTTGACGTACTTAGGCTGCTGGTCCGAGGCGAGGGCGCGGCCACCGAAGGCAATGACTTGTCCGGTGTCCCGGCAAATGGGAATCATCAACCTGTTGCGGAAACGGTCGATCATTCGGCCACCGTCGCGTTCTACGACTAGACCACTTTTCAGCAACAGGTTGAGAGGTTGACCGTTGTCCAGTAAATATTTCGTCAATGCGTCCCGTTGGGGCATCGCAAAGCCGAGTCCAAGCGTGCTTACTGTATCTTGAAGAACGCCCCGTTCCTGGAGGTAGGTCCTAACGTGGGTGCCGCCCCGGCCATTCAACTGTTCCCGAAAGTAGTTGTGTGCCAGGTCGTGGATTTTAAGAAGCCCCTCGCGTTCCGTTGCTTGTAGCCTATCGCGTTCAGGATCGTCAGATTCTGGAATTTGTAAACCGAAGCGTTGTGCAAGTAATTGAACCGCTTCAGGAAAACTTAGTTTTTCGTGAAGTTCAACAAACTTCAGAACGTCACCGCCGGTCGCACACCCAAAGCAGTGAAAGAACCCTTTGTCGCGGTTGACGTGGAAACTAGGTGTTTTTTCACCGTGAAATGGACACAATCCCTTATAGCTATTCCCAGCCTTCTTAAGGGGAACGGCGTCTTGGATTACTTGGACAATGTCAGCCTGAGCCTTGAGATCGTCGATGAAGTTCGATGGGAATCGTGGCACCGGTATCTCAGTTCCTGAGTTTAATTATGGTCACACCACCGCCGCCACTTTCAGATGGAGCAGGCCCAAAAGTGTCAACCAAGGGGTGTTCTTCCAGAAGAAGTGAAATTGCATCTCGAAGTTGGCCGGTACCGTGGCCATGGATGACGCGGAGGGTGCATTGCTCGTGCAGCATTGCCTGGTCTAAATGTTTTTCAACCAAGGGAATGGCGTCATTTATTCGGTAGCCGACTAGGTTTAGCTCCGGTGACGGTATGTCGTGCAACGCGACGTTAAGTGTGACCGAGCCACGTTCAGCCGTTTGTTCGGATTCGTGAACAGCAACGAGGTTTTTGAGGGGCATCCGAATGCGCTTTCCCTCGTACTCGACGTCAGCCTCGGAAGCCTTAATATTGATGACCGTACCGCTACCCCGCAAGTGTTGGATGTGCACTCTATCGCCTACGGCTGGAGGCTCGGCATTTGTTTCCATGGGAGACGATACGCTTGCAATGAGGTCCGCACTCCGCTGTTCTTTTTTCAGTGTGGTGTCTGACCGAACGGATTCTAGCGCGTTGAGCGTCCTGTGTTTCAAGGAACCTAAATCGCCAGTAGAAACATAGGGTCGTGAATTTTTGTCTTGTTCTGAAACCAGAGCATATTGCTCGCACTGACGGCGTAGCGTTTCAACAATATGGTCTACTTGTGAGCGTGCTGCCCGTATGCTGCCGTCGATGCTATCGGTTAGTTTTGTGCGTGCAGACAGGTCTTGTTCTGCAAGTTTGTGTTGACGCAACTCCAGGTGCTTTTTCGCTTTTTCCAACTGAAAGCGCGTTCTCTCTAGCACTTCACGCTCTATTTTAAGAGTTCTGCTTTCCTTCTCTAATTTTTCGAGATGTTTGGCGAGTTGAGCTTCTCGGTCGGTTCTCCTAGTTTGTGCGTCATCGAGAATAGATTTATGCATGCCGAGACGCGCCGCAATTTCAAAAGCTAGACTTCTTCCAGGAGAACCGTAGGTTAGCTCATAGCTGGGCGCATAGGTGTCGACATCGAATCCGAAACCGGCACAGGTAACCCCGGCGGTTGTCGCCGAATACGACTTGAGAAGGTCGTCGTGAGTTGTTGCTACCACGAGGGCGCCACGGTGCCGAAAGTGGTCGATTACGGCTGCTCCCAAAGCACCTCCTTCAATTGGGTTAGTGCCAGCACCAACTTCGTCGAGTAGTACTAGAGATGGAAGTAACATCTGTTTATCCATCGAAACAATGTTGGCGATGTGTCCGGAAAACGTGGAAAGGCTTGTAGCAATTGACTGGTCATCCCCGATGTCAGTAAAAATACTCCGGCAGACAGGAATGACAGCATCGAGTCCTGCCGGGATATGAAGCCCTGTCTGCGCCATTACGACCAGAAGGCCAGCGGTTTTCAAGGCTACCGTTTTTCCTCCAGTATTCGGGCCAGTTATAACCAACACATTGTTTGGACTCTTGAGGCAGATATCAACGGGGACGGGCCCAGGACTTGTCCCATTATCTCGTGCATAAAGAGTGTCGCCAGTCCTAGCTCTGACAGAATTAATTAGTAAAGGGTGCCGCGCTTTTGGAATGTTAAGGTTCCCTTCGGGAGCGAGTGTTGGTTCGACGCCTTCAACAAGTTTCGAAAAGTTTGCTTTCGCCTGAATTACATCGAGAGATGTTATCGCCGTAAGGGTGTGACGAAAATCTAGTGCGCGTTTCCGAAAACTATTAGAAAGTTCTAACAGAATCCGATGCAGTTCTTTCATTTCCGCGTCTTCGAGAGACACAATCTCGTTGTTGATTTCAACAGTGCTGAGTGGTTCTAGAAACAGGCTCGCTCCACTCCCAGAGCTTCCGTGAACGATTCCTGGGATCGCGGTTCTATGCTCGGACCTTACAACGAGAACAAATCGTCCGTTCCGTTCACTGATGACTTTTTCCTGAAGGTATCGAGATGTATCACGGCCGCGCAGGTAAGACTCTAGAGTGCTACGTAATTGCTGCCGTTGCCGCTGTAGTCGTGCCCGAATGTTCTTGAGTTGTGGCGTTGCCATATCGACGACGCATCCCTGCTCATTGATTGCCTTATTCACTTCATGGATCTCAGCTTCAAATGAACGGGCACTTCTGATGACGGCCTGGAGCGAGGGATAGGGTCCGCCAGACACATTCTTGAGTTGGGTGCGGACGGCGTTGAACGATGATAGCAATCTAGAGAGGCCTTTTAGTTGGGATGGTTCAAGGACTCTGTCTTGAACCGCTAGTGTGTTCACAATTTTGTTGATGTCGTCTGGGCTCTCAAGAGGAAAGGAGCTATTTCCTTTTAGATAATCCACTCCTTCACTAGTAGTCGCTAGCAATTCTTTTACGAGTCGAAGTTCGGTTTGTGGTTTCAGGTCATTTAGGGCCGTAGAGCCCAGAGGGGTTATGGCAAAACTGCGAACAGCCTCGACCACGCGGTCAAAATCAAGCGCTCGTAGTGTTGCACTATCCATGGGTTGATTTTGTTTGATTCTATTTGAGGTGATTGATAGTGCTGGCCATGACAGCTGCTCCGAAACCATTGTCTATGTTGACCACGGCTAAGCCAGAAGCGCAACTGTTTAACATGCCGAGTAAGGCTGTTACCCCGCCGAAATTTGTACCGTAACCAACACTGGTTGGTACGGCAATTACTGGAGCGGCGACCAATCCGCCTATAACGCTTGGCAGGGCGCCCTCCATGCCCGCGACGGTGATGATGACACGCGCTTCATCAAGCCGTTCTTTCGAATCTAATAGTCGGTGTAACCCAGCTATGCCTATGTCGTAAATCGTATCTACCTTATTACCGAGCGATTGTGCCGTGAATCGAGCTTCTTCTGCGACCGGTATATCTGATGTTCCGGCAGCCGCGATAGCGATTATTCCATGCCCAGTTACATTGCTATTTGGTCGCCGAAAAATAATCCTGGCGGTTGCGTCGAACTGTGCGTCCGGAACTGTTTTCTGCACGGCATTGAAAGCATGTTCGTCGGTACGAGTGACTATGAGAGTATCTCCATGGTCGACGATTCGTTTTGCGATGGCTGCTATCTGATCAGGACTTTTACCAGCTCCATAGATAACTTCAGGGAATCCTTGACGCGCTTGGCGGTGATGGTCGACTCGAGCGAATCCGATGTCTTCAAACGGTGCACGACGGAAGAGGGCAAGGATTTCGTTCTCAGCGTTTTGGACAGTTAGCGTGCCGGTTTCCAATTGAGTCAGTATTTGCCGTACTTGGTTGTGATTCATCTAAATTATTATGTGCAGACGCCTCGGAGTCCGTTGACATCCTTTCGTTTGAATTGTAGCTTTTGGGCTTTCGCCATGGTAGCGCTCTGCATGTATTAGCTACGGATGATAACGAAATCCTTCCGAGCCGTCGGGCAACGTGGTCCGATGGAATGCCACAACGTGCTTCACTCTTGTTTACCTTTAGAGTGTTGTTGTTTCTCGTCTGGCCGTATTCTCATTGGAACGTAAATCTGTGTAGGTAATCTGTCCAAACAGGAAAGGTCTTATTATTGAGCATGCCAACTAAACTATCAGGGAAGGGCGGATTAGAGGATGTTGTTGCAGCCTCTTCTTCTATCTGCTTTATCGATGGCCAGCAGGGGGTTTTGTCTTACGCGGGTCACGATATACACGAGTTGGCGCGGTCTGCGACCTATGAAGAGGTTTGCTTCTTACTTTGGAATCGACGTCTTCCGACGCGTTCCGAACTGGGTGATCTGCAGTCAGCGTTTGCTTCCGGGAGACGTCTACCGGAGGGCATTTTACGGCTTTTACGAACTCTTCCTTCTGACAACGGTATGGATGCCATCCGAACTTTGGTTTCAAGTTTGGTGCATTACGATTCAGAGGTTCTTGACCGCTCACCTTTGGCTTCGTACCGTAGCGCGGTCCGACTAACTGCCCAAGTTGGCAGTCTCGTTGCAACTTACGGTCGTATGAAGGATGGGGGTGGTCTGGTTGATCCTGACCCTGCGCTTGGCCATGCCGCCAATTTTTTGCTGATGCTTAAGGGAGAGCGCCCCACGGAATTGGAGACTCGTGCTTTAGATGCCGCTTTGGTTCTGCATGCTGACCATGAATTGAATGCGTCGACATTTGCCGCGCGCGTGACGGCTGCGACGCTGAGCGACGTACATTCGTCCGTTGTGGCGGCTATCGGTGCATTAAAGGGACCGTTGCATGGTGGTGCGAATGCCGAGGTAATGAGGTTGTTGAGGGAGATCGGCGAGGATGCAACGGATACTCGCATCGATGAATTTGTGAAAGATATGCTTTCCCGGAAGGTCAAGGTTCCAGGATTTGGGCATAGGGTCTATCGTATGGCGGATCCACGCGCAACGCATTTGAGGGACATGTCGCGGCAGCTAGGCGAGAATTCTGGGAATACACGCTGGTTTGAGATATCACAACGGGTTGAAGCTGTTATGGAAAGGGAAACGAAGATTGCAGCGAACGTGGACTTTTATTCGGCATCTGTTTACCACGCGCTCGGCATTCCAGTGGAGCTTTTCACACCGATTTTTGCGGTTAGCCGTGTCGCGGGATGGACGGCACATGTTCTCGAGCAGTATGCGAACAATAGGCTTATCAGGCCTCGTGCCGAATATACAGGACCTGAATTTCCGCAACCGTTCACTACGCTTGACGAACGATGAGCTGAGCTCCCCTATAATTGGACTAGCTCTGCGCCGCTGATGCATCACAGCCAAATACGGAATTTTTCCATCATCGCCCACATTGACCACGGCAAGTCTACCCTCGCCGACCGCTTTCTTGAGTTAACCGGTGCGCTAAGAGCTCGGGAGATGGAGGCCCAAGTGCTTGACAGTATGGAGCTCGAGCGCGAACGCGGAATTACCATTAAAGCGAGGGCCGTTCGTCTAGGGTATACCGCTTCGGATGGGCAGCACTATACGCTCAACTTGATAGACACACCTGGTCACGTAGATTTCTCATACGAGGTTGCTCGGTCACTTGTGGCTTGTGAGGGTGCTCTGCTTCTCGTCGATGCTTCTCAAGGGGTCGAGGCGCAGACGGTGGCGAATGCGTATCTAGCGGTTGACCAAAATCTTGAAATTATTCCAGTGATTAACAAAGTTGACCTTCCAGGTGCTCAGCCCGAAGACGCGGCGTTACAAATTGAAGAGCTCGTTGGATTAGATCCCTCTCAGGCGTTGTTGGCAAGCGCAAAGGAAGGAAGTGGAACTAAAGAAGTTCTCGAGGCAATCGTCGCGCGGGTTCCGCCACCAGAGGGAAATACTGACGTTCCGCTGAAGGCGTTGATTTTTGATTCTTGGTACGACGCTTACCGAGGCGTAATTATCTTAATTCGGGTTGTCGACGGCACGGTTCGGCCGAAGATGAAAGTAAGTTTTATGGCTGCTTCGCAGGACTATGAGGTTGAAGAAGTGGGAGTATTTTCCCCGAAGCCAGAAGTCGTTGATCAACTTAGCGTTGGTGAGGTCGGCTTTCTTATTGCAAACGTTAAGAATGTATCGGATGCGAAAATAGGGGATACGGTTACAGAAGCTGCGCGACGAACAGCGGAACCATTGCCTGGCTTCCAAGAGATGAAGCCGATGGTCTTTGCCGGGCTCTATCCAGTTGAAAGCCATCAATATACTGATCTTCGTGAAGCATTGGAAAAGTTAAGGCTAAACGACGCGTCGTTTTTCTTCGAACCCGAGACATCCGCAGCACTAGGATTCGGGTTTCGTTGCGGTTTTCTCGGTCTTCTCCACATGGAAATCGTGCAAGAGCGCTTGGAGCGTGAATACGACATGGAATTGGTTACAACAGCCCCAGGTGTTTTGTACCGTGTCACGACAACGGATGGAGATGTTTCCGATGTGGATAGTCCTGCAAAACTTCCGGACGTCGGAAAAATCAAAAAAATAGAGGAACCAGTTATTACCGCGATGATTTTGACTCCGGCTGACCAAGTAGGCGGAATCTTACAGTTGTGTCAGGAGAAACGGGGAATACAAAAGAATCTTGAGTATCATGCGTCACACCGAGTTTTGATTTCATATGAATTGCCCTTCAACGAGGTGGTACTGGACTTTTACGATCGTCTAAAAACAATCTCTAGAGGGTACGCGTCGCTGGATTATCATGTCAGTGGGTATTGGGAATCCCCATTGGTGAAGTTAGATCTTGTAGTTAATGGCGATCCAGTTGATGCCCTGTCCATTATTGTTCACAAGGAGATGGCCTACACTCGCGGACGAACTTTGGCTAGGAAAATGCGCGAGTTGATCCCGAGACAAATGTTTGAGGTGGCTATTCAAGCTGCCATTGGAACGAGGATTGTCGCCCGTGAGAGCGTGAAAGCGCTTCGAAAGAACGTGCTTGCGAAATGTTATGGCGGCGACGTTAGTCGGAAGCGGAAATTGCTCGAAAAGCAGAAGGAAGGTAAACGTCGTATGAAGCGTGTTGGTAACGTGGAGATACCTCAGGAGGCTTTTTTGGCTGTACTTAAAGTGGGAGATGAGTAAGTTGAGCCAGCCGCAGTCGTTCAGAAAATCAACGATCCGGGAGTATTTTGAGTCAATCGTAATCGCGGTCATCCTCGCACTTTTTATCCGGACGTGGGTTGTGCAGGCTTTCAAAATTCCGACAGGGTCAATGGAAAACAATTTGTTGGTGGGTGACCACCTCCTCGTCAATAAATTTGTTTTTGGTCCAACCTTAGGTGATGTTGACGAGTCATTTCTTCCCCACGCGACTGTTGAACGAGGTGACGTTATTGTGTTCAAGTTTCCAAATGATCCGCAGCGGGATTTCATTAAGCGTGTTATCGGACTTCCCGGAGAACAGATAGAAATTCGTAACAAGACGGTATACATCGATGAGATTGCACTTGAGGAACCGTATTTGCCGACTCATATGACCAGTGTGATTCCAGGTGGAGTAGTGATCGATCGTCGAGACAATCTAGCGCCCGTGGTTATTCCTGGTGATCATTACTTTGTGATGGGTGACAATCGAGATAACTCTGAAGATAGTCGATTTTGGGGAACGTTGGCGCATGATCACATCAAAGGGAAGGCAGTGGTTATATATTGGTCCTATGATGCGGTCGAGCCTCAACTGTTTGTAGACCCCGGCATTGGTGCGACGTTTAGGCGAGTTGGTTCAGTGTTTGTTCATTTTTTTACTCGGACTCGTTGGGACAGGGTTTTTCTCCTCGTTAGCTAGCTACGTGTCTTAGGTAGAGGGAAGTCTTCTATCTGCGTTGTTGTAGGTGTCTACTCGTTCTGTTGCCGAAGATAGCTGTCCCTACTCGCACCATGGTGGCGCCCTCCTCAATTGCGATTTCGAAGTCGCGGCTCATACCCATTGACAGTTCAGTGAACACATTTTTGTCGGCGCCCTCGGCTATCAAAGTATCTCGGAGCTGTCTTAAACGCTCAAAATATGGGCGCACTAGTTCTACGTCTTTGTACGCGGGTGGAATAATCATTAGCCCCTTCAAGACAATCGCTTTACAGGTATTCGCAAACTGACATATGTGTCGAATTTCGTCGATTCGCGCACCGTGCTTAGTCGCCTCGCCGGCAAGGTCTGCTTGAATAAGGATACGAGGAGCTGCCCCAGACTCCGTAGCTGTTCGCTCCAGACGCCTAAGAAGTTTGAGGCTGTCCACAGAGTGAATCCAATCAAAGTGTTCAACTGCTGTCTTAGCCTTGTTGGATTGGAGGTGGCCAATTAGATGCCATTGGATGGGCCGACTGAATTTATGGTCCATCTTGTCCACAGCTTCTTGCACTCGATTTTCTCCGAAATTCTCGAGGCCAGTTTGGCACGCAAACTCTACATCAGAGGCAGAGAACGTTTTGGATACTGAGATTAGCTTTATCTGTTTGACATCGCGTCGTGCCGATGCAGCTGCCCGATTTATTCGGTCTCGTACCTGCTCGACGTTTCGACGAAGATAGTTTTGAGGGATCGCATCCACAACTTATTTAGGGTGTCATCTTCTCAAGTAGATTGCGCGCTAGTTCAGCGTGTCGGCCGTCTGGGTCTAGGCTTAGGTAACGACGCAGTGCACGAGTCGCTGTTTCTTTTTTCGCATTTTCAACTAATGTTACGCCGAGCCAGTAGTATGCCGGTGCGTGTGTGGGATGTTCGTCGATGACATTCTGGAATTGTCTTTGCGCGTCGGTGTGGTTTCCAGCTTCGTAGAAGGTGATTCCCCGGTTGACATCAGCCGTGGCTTGCTGTCGTCTGGCGTCGAGCGATGCCAATGCGATCCGATTAGCCTGTGCCCTTGCCGTACTGGCATCCCTTGGTCTTTCCCATTGCACGTAAAGCGCCGATAACCCATAGTAGGCTGGAGCGTAGTTATTGTTAATAGCAAGGGCACGCCTAAATGCCATCTCGGCTTCTGTCAATTGACCGATGGCTGTGTAAGCAACGCCAGTGTTGTAGTGACATTCAAGGCACGTTGGGTCTAACTCCGCCGCCTGCGAGAAATTCGTTGCCGCCTCGTCGTATGCACCGGTTCTATTCGCTTTGACGCCAGCGGAAAAAACGTTCGCGAATGCATCGCGAGTCGCTACGTCGACCCAAGATCTGAGCCTTCCGCCTGGTTGGAGTTTAAATCTCACCTCGACGGTCCGATTACTTCTGACACGTACGCGGTGAAAGTCGCTTCCGATTTCGTCTTGTGTGGCGCTAATTGTGTAAAGACCTGCTCTGAGTTGTGAATATAAAAATTTACCGTCTGAGGTTGTGTCTATCCGTGTGACGTCACCGTCAGCGCTGAGAGCAGTGATAACGATATTGGCAGCGGCGACAGGCATTCCGCTCTCATCGACAACATCTCCGCGGATACTACCGTTTGAAATGTCCTGACCATTGGTGGGTGCCGAGAGAAATAACAGAGCGAGCAGAGTACAAACTAAACCTGTTACGAGGTTGGGCGTGCCAACGCAGGTCGGACGCATGCCTTAGTCTACACCGTTAAAAAACTCATCGACTTTTTTGAGGTCGTCTGTTACGGGTGCTGGGGGGAGGGACTCGAGGAAACGTTGCCCATATCCTTTTGAGTACAGTCGACTGTCGAGTAATGCAAGTACCCCACGGTCGGTACGGAGTCTGAGTAGGCGTCCTATTCCTTGAAGCAAGTTTAAGATTGCAAGTGGTATTTGATAATCGGCAAATGGGTTCCCGCCGTCCGTTTCAATCTTCTCCATTCGTGCCGCTGTAAGTGGATCGTTCGGCGATGCGAACGGTAACTTGTCGATAATGACGCAACTGAGAGCCTCCCCCGCGACATCTACGCCTTGCCAGAAACTGGAAGTTGCCAGTAATACGGCGTTCGGGGTACTACGAAATTCTCGAAGGAGCACGTTTCGTGGCGCCGAACCTTGAACAAGTAACGGGTATGGGATGGACGGTCTCAGGCGAGACTCGACATCATGCAGGTTGGCGTAGCTGGTGAATAGCACGAAAGCCCTTCCGGAGGTAACCGATAGCAATCGACGCACTTCTGTTGCAACTGCTTCTGCGAAGCTTCTGTTGTTTGGTGCCGGCATCGACCTAGGCGCATATAGAATGGTCTGTTCTGTGTAATCAAACTCAGATTTAAGACGCAACTCAGTTGCCTCTTTAATACCAAGTCGCCCCTTAATGTAGTGGAACGAATTGTCGACTGTGAGTGTCGCTGATGTCAGTATGGCGCCATGCACATGTTCGAGGAGAAGGCTGTTAACCAGACGTGACACATCGATTGGCTGCGCGTGCAGGAATACGCTACGCCCGCGATGCTCTACAAAATAAACATATGAGGGGTCCGTAGCTTTTAAAATAAAAACCAGTTGGGTTCGTAGTTCGTCAGCTCGGCGTGCCAATGCAACGAAGTCTTCTGACGATGAACCATGGTCTTTCACAAGATTTATTAAATGGCCTAGTTGCGCTATCAGTTGATGTCCCGAATCAGAGAAGGGTAGAAAATCGTCACTGTTCATTCGCCGTCGCTCGTTGGCAGGGATAGCCGTTGCAAGAGATCCGAACAAGGATTTGGATGCGCTATGAATGTTTGACAGGAGCACTGTGACTTCGTCTTCAATGGATTGTTCCAGTTCGGAGTCGCTAACTTTAGTCGTAAGAAGCCTGCGGCCATCGCGATCTAGTTCGTCGAACCGGTGCGTACTAATCGACGTGCCAAAATACTGAGTGGCGACGTCTTCGAGTTGGTGAGCTTCGTCAACTACGAGATAGGAGCACGCTGGGATAACCTCTCCATAGGCACTTTGCCGCACAGATGCGTCTGCACATAAAAGGTGGTGGTTAACAATTACGAGGTCTGCTTCGGAAGCTCGTCGCCTCATGGTCGTTACGTAACATTCCTCGTATTGGGGGCAAGACGTTCCAACGCAATTCTCTGATGTTGCAGAGATGTCGTTCCACAGTGAAAAGCTGTCTGGCAAATCTTCAACCTCGGCTCTGTCACCGGTTTCGGTTTGTTCAGACCACTCTGCAAGTTGGTCCAAGTAGCTCTGGTCAATTTCTGATCTGGGTGTTTCTTCTTGTTGCATTGCGTAGAATCGATGTAGACACAGGTAGTTTGAACGACCCTTCATATATGTTGCGTCGATGTCAACTTCAAGTGCTTTACTAAGTGCCGGTAGATCTTTGTAGAAGATTTGGTCCTGCAGATTTTTTGTTCCCGTAGAAATTAGAATGCGTTGTCCACTCAGAATAGCCGGTACGAGGTAGGCAAGCGTCTTTCCAATTCCGGTTCCAGCCTCTGCAAGGAGAGTACTACCGTTCTCAAGCACTCGCGCGGTATTTTCCGCCATGCGTTGTTGGCTCGGCCGTGATTCGAACGCTGGAATGGCCTTAGCCAGCGAGCCGTTCTCGGCGAAAGCTTCGGCTACGCGTCGAGAAAGCCCGACTAGCCCTGTGGAGTTGGATACAACGGGAACTTCCGACACAATTCTTTGACTTCGTCACGAACCATTCGAATTACGTTGTCATCTTCCGGAGCACTCAGCACGCGTACTATCAAATCAGCGATGGTATCCATTTCTGCTTCCGTCATGCCGCGCGTGGTTAGCGCAGGTGTTCCAAGGCGAATGCCACTGGCCACCATTGGTGGTTGCTCGTCAAACGGGATGGTATTTTTATTGACAGTTATCTCGGCCTTTCCAAGTGCTTCTTCGGATACTTTTCCTGTGAGACCACGAGAGAAAACATCGACAAGTACGATGTGGTTGTCTGTGCCACCGCTTACGACCCGAAAACCTCGATCCGAAATTGCGACAGAAAGTCGACTTGCATTCCTAACAACCTGTTGCTGGTATTGAACAAAGCTAGGTTCTGTCGCTTCCTCAAAACAGACTGCCTTTGCAGCAATAACATGCATTAACGGACCGCCTTGTACGCCGGGAAACAGTGAACGATTGATTGCTTTCCGGTGTTCGTCTCGACAAAGGATTAGTCCACCACGTGGCCCACGTAAAGTTTTGTGCGTAGTAGTAGTTACGATGTCGGAGTGCGGAACCGGACTCGGATGTACATTTGCGGCGACGAGACCAGCGATATGTGCCATATCAGTGACCATCGCTGCGCCTACTTCTAACGCGATGTCTGCAATTCTTGAGAAATCAATAATGCGAGGGTAGGCACTCGCTCCAACCATGATGAGTTGGGGCTGATGTTCTCTAGCCAGTTGTTCAATATTCTCGTAGTCAATCCGTTCATCGTCCTGGCGAACGCCGTACGGCACTATTTTGTATAGCTGGCCTGAAAAATTCAGCGGGTGCCCGTGGGTTAAGTGACCACCATGTGCAAGGTCCATTCCTAGAACCGTATCGCCTGGTTTCAGCAGAGAAAAGTAAGCCGCCATGTTTGCTTGGGCACCAGAGTGTGGCTGGACATTCGCGTGCTCAGCACCAAAGATCTTTTTTGCTCGTTCGATAGCCAAAGATTCGGAAATGTCGACAAACTCGCACCCACCATAGTAGCGACGTCCGGGATAGCCCTCGGCGTATTTATTGGTCAGCGGTGATCCCATCGCCTCTAACACGGCATTACTCACGAAATTTTCTGACGCGATCAGCTCAAGACCAGAATTTTGACGCTTAATTTCTTGACTGATGGCGTCGGCGATCGCTGGATCTGACTCCCGTAATGAACGTAAAAGTTCTATATTTCTCGCCGTATCCGATGTGGCAGTAGTGCTATTCGTCACTTGTTTCCGTTCGTTTTTTTTCAATGGCTGTAATTTTATCTATGCGGCGTTGATGGCGGCCCCCGGCAAATGCCGTAGACAAGAATGTTTGTACGATCTTATCGGCTGTTTCTGAAGCTAGCGTTCGACCAGCGAGTGCTAAAACGTTTGCGTCATTGTGTTCGCGGCATAGACGCGCACTCTCAACGTCAGATACGAGTGCTGCGCGGATTCCAGTTACCTTGTTAGCGGCGATTGACATTCCAACACCACTTCCGCAAACAAGGATGCCGCACTCAAATGCTCCAGACGCGACCCCTTCGGCGACCTGCTGAGCAAAAATAGGGTAATCAACAGATGTGGTCGAATCGGTGCCAAAATCGACGTAGGTATGCTTGACGGTGCCTGCTGAGTACGACTTGTCGAACGCGTTCTTCAGTTCGTTCTTAAGATGTACGCCTGCATGGTCGGATCCAAGCGCGATTCTCACAATACGATTGTACTATAGGCATTTGAACGTTTGAGATGATCCTCCATCAAGCCTATAGCAATCGTTGCAATCGTAAAAAGGTATTTGTTTCGATGACTTTTGCGACAATGGCTCTGTCTTGAGTGTTCGTTTTTCTAAGATGCAGACCACACTAGTCTCAGTAGTATGTTTATGAAAGTGTTTACGAATGTGGGCTGTCTCGTGAGAGCCAAATACTTTGTGTTAACGGTAGCCACGAGGCATCTGATTTGACATGCTATATTCTGCCCAGTCTCAAGTAGTTCTAAGGAGTACAAATGGCAATTTCTGCCCCTTCATCACTATCATCGACCAGTAGCGACTTTGCTGACGCGTTTCCTTCTTCACGAAAAGTTTTTGCTGAGGGTAAGGATGTGCGCGTCCCGATGCGTCAGATAACGCTATCCGATGGCGAACCGGCATTGCGTGTTTACGATACTAGTGGTCCGCACGACACTGATGTTCGTAGTGGTCTTCCGCCGCTTAGACAAGACTGGGTCAGAGGTCGCGCGGGGATTTCTGAAATCTTGTCAAGTGAGTCTTCACGAGGCTCCACACAGATACCGTCCTCGTTACGGCGTCCAGTTTTTCGTGGTAGTGGAGCCGCCACACAGATGCACTTCGCACGTAAGGGTGAGGTGACCCCAGAGATGGAGTTTGTCGCTATCAGGGAGGGTTTTACACCAGAGTTTGTCCGTTCTGAAGTTGCGCGAGGGCGGGCCATTATTCCGGCTAATATCAACCATACTGAAGTTGAACCGATGGCCATCGGACGTAATTTCCTTGTCAAGATAAATGCGAACATTGGAAATTCCGCTGTTAGCTCGTCAATTGATGAAGAAGTCGAAAAACTTCGTTGGGCCACTTTGTGGGGAGCTGATACTGTCATGGACCTTTCGACCGGGCCAGACATTCACGAAACTAGAGAGTGGATTGTGAGGAATTCTCCTGTTCCGATTGGAACGGTTCCAATCTACCAAGCTTTAGAGAAGGTTGATGGCCGGCCAGAAGAACTGACTTGGGAGATCTACCGTGACACCCTAATTGAACAAGCCGAGCAAGGTGTCGATTACTTTACTGTGCATGCCGGCGTTTTACTTCGTTACGTGCCGATGACGGCGAATCGCATGACCGGAATAGTTTCTCGAGGTGGTTCAATCCATGCAAAGTGGTGTTTGGCGCATCACCAAGAGAATTTTGCATATACCCATTTCCGTGAAATCTGCGAAATTATGCGAGCTTATGACGTTTCTTTTTCATTGGGAGATGGTCTTCGACCAGGCTCAATTGCTGACGCCAACGATGATGCGCAGTTTGCTGAACTTAAAACGCAGGGGGAACTGACCCGTATTGCCTGGGAATACGATGTTCAGGTTATGAATGAGGGACCAGGACACGTTCCGATGCATTTGATCAAGGAAAATATGGAGAACCAACTTGAATGGTGTGAGGAGGCACCGTTCTATACGCTTGGTCCGCTGACGACGGATATCGCACCCGGTTACGATCATGTCACGTCTGCGATTGGCGCTGCCATGATTGGTTGGTACGGGACCGCCATGCTCTGTTATGTCACTCCGAAGGAGCACCTTGGTCTTCCCAATCGTGAGGACGTTAAGGCTGGTGTCATTGCGTACAAGATCGCCGCCCATGCAGCCGATCTCGCAAAGGGTCACCCGAGTGCGCAGGCATGGGACGATGCCTTGTCGAAGGCGCGTTTTGAATTTCGATGGAACGACCAGTTCAACCTATCACTTGATCCAGTCACGGCTCGGCTCTACCACGATGAAACGATGCCAGCAGATGGTGCCAAGGTGGCACATTTTTGCTCTATGTGTGGGCCGAAGTTTTGTAGCATGGAGATCACCCAGCAGATCAGAGATTATGCTGCCGACCGGTCTGTAGACGTTAAAGACAGCGTTAAGATCGGCATGGAAGAGAAGTCCGCCGAGTTTCTTGGTACCAAGAGCCGTGACCTGTATGTGCCGACCAAGTAAGTAAATGTTTTGTTTCCGTTTGGATGTCAGCGACCAGCGCCACTGTTAGGTGCAGTGGTGACCTGGATAATAGTTTGATACCTTGCTGGTGTAGCTCCTGGAATCGGATTGAGATAACCTTCTGCACCATTCCATGTGTAGTCTTTAACCGTTACACTCGGTCTGTACGTCATGTCTTCGTCCCGGAAACGTTCCGTGTCAAATTGGTGTGTTGCCGGCGAATCAAAGACGCGGTTGCCGCCCTCGTTAAGGATGACACGGTAGTACCGGACCATTTCTTCAAAACCAGCATTGGTACCATAAATGTGTAGCGTCTGGCCGCGACCGGCGTCGTAGGATGCCAAGTGGTTTGCGTTGGGGTACATCGGTACGCCGAGGTTTTCCTCAGTCGGTACGGGAGCGGTTAATACTTCTTCATCCGATTCTAGCTGTTGTCTTTCTGCAGCATTGGGAGTTGGGAATGGTTGTGGCACAGGCTGTTGCTGGCCTGAGACATTAGGTGACAAGTACACAAACAGCGCTAACAGAAGTAGCGAATGCCTTGCTGGATTAGCCACGTGTTTATTATGCCTGATGAAACCTGTTTCTGGAGCTGAACCTCAAATTGTTCGTAAAATCACTGCAACTAAAATGTTGTAAAACTGACGAAGGACACGGTGCGCCGGTGATGCGTCCGGGACTGATTTTCCGGCCAGGCCGGAGTTTTGACCGAGGGCCTAACCGCTAATTTGTTCACGCCAGTAGTTCAGTGTATCGCGCAGAGTGTCGTCGAGTTGGATCTTCGGAGTCCAACCGACAGCTGCTGTTATTTTTGTTCGGTCGCCGCGCATTTCTGGGTTGTCGCTGGGTCTTACTCGATCAGGGTCCAGACGTACTTCGATCGGCACGTGTGCGCACTTGATTAGGCGGTCGAGCACGTCCCCAATTTTGTAGGTGTGGCCTGTGCAGACGTTATAAATTTGTCCTGGCCTTCCACGATGCATCAGGGTTCTGTACGCCTCAACTGTGTCACGTACATCCATTAGGTCGCGATACGCATCCAGTGAACCAACGTGGATAATTGGGTTTGTTTGTTCAAGCTCGATCCGGGCGATCTGATGAGCAAAATTAGATACGGCGTAGGCGGTGTCCTGGCCAGGTCCGATGTGGGTGAAGGAACGAGTGACGAGTATTTCATGGTCACCAGAATTGAGCTGCAAGGCGAGCATTTCCTGGGCGAGTTTACTGAGACCATATGGATTTACCGGACGAATGGCATCTTCCTCTGCCAGCGGACCTGCCTTGGGTAGATAGACCAATCCTGATCCGGGTACGAGTGTGCGTGAGCGCATCCGTAGCCGACGGAGACCGTTGAGTAAGTGTTTCGTGCCGCGAACGTTTACGTCGAGTGTGTCTAAAACGTTTTTCCAGGAACCGGCAACGTTGGCAATGCCGCCACAGTGGAAAATTTCTGTAGGTTTTGTTTCGGATAATGCGGTATCGACGTCTTGCTGCTTAAGCAGATCTACTTCGTACCACGAGACGCGGTTGTTTTTGCCAAATTGAGGTCCTTTTGGCCCTGGTCGTCGCCACCCGATGATGGTCGGAACGGGAGTCTCTCGTTCTAGTGCCTTCATGAGGTGATTTCCCACGAAGCCTGTTGCCCCAGTGACGAGAACAACCCGTGACACTAAAATCCGCCTTGGCCACCACCGCTACCGCCGCCTCCGAAAGCACCAAAAAGGTTAGCGAAGGTGCCGAGTCCTGCTAGGGTGAATGAGAAATTAAAGCGTCGATCTTTTGGAACCGGCGCCCGGCTACCGAGGCCTTCAAAGTTGAATTCCTGGTATTCAGCACTGACGCCGCAGCATTGAGCGTTGTAGTACACAACTACACGTTGCATTAAATTTCTGCTTCGAAGCACATCGTAATTAAACATATAGAGTGCTCCGACTGTGTTATCTCGTGTGCGCACAGCTGTATACGAATTGATGTAGTGGTCGAGTCTTGACGGGTCATTGAAACCTGGTAGTCCTGCAATGAATCGCCGTTGACTCCAGCCGCCTCTGGTTTCCAGCCATCCTCCCAGTTCGTAGCTTCCTTCGGCTGCGATTGTTCGTAGCATTTTGTGAGTTGAGTCGAACTCCGCTCTTAGGTCTCCGGTGATACCGGGTGTTGGCTCGCTTCTGACGATAAGTGAGACCGGTGAAAAGTTTGTCGGCGGGGTTGCATTGAAGCTTGTTCGGAAGCTGCGGTCGAATTCAGCAGCTCTGGCATCCGTATAATAGTTTTGCTGCAGTGACACCGCCACTATTTCACGCGAGACCCCTTCCGGTCCCCCTTCGTACCTTTTTGCGTATATACGATTGTCCAGTCCGAAGCCGACTTGCGTGACATTACCAACGATCGAGTCAATTCCTTCGAGACGCACAATTTGATCGAAGTTGTCGATGGCGCTAACGCGTCGCATTGAAACCCACGGCTCAATGGTGTGTTTCATTCGTTCTGAGTAACTGCTATTTGGTGTGTCCCAGATCTTGACAAATGTTGGACCTGTTGCTCGACTACTGAACTCTACGAACGAACGCCCAACCCCCAAGGGTACTTGTTCACCAATTGACGAATTTTGACCAATGCTTTCATCCCAATAGGTTCCCCGCCACTGCACGTTTGTATCAACTGTGAGGAAAGGCCATTTGGTGAATGGGACCTGCAGCACTGGGTTGAAGTCCATTCTGTTGAGACCAGAATTGATATCAGGGGTCATCGCCTCTTGTTCAAAAAAGCGGGATACTCTAAGAAGACGAACATATTCGGCGTCGAATGAATAGTACATTGAGCCGCCAGCGAGCTCGGTCTTAGCCTGCGATAGTCCAATACGTGGACCGCCACCATTGAGTGTCGATTGAGTGCTGCCGAAGAACGTTTCGTTCATATCGTAGGTGCCGTTTAACTGGTATCTCCCAAGTTGGCCGGTAACGTTCCCAGACCAACTGCGTTGTCTGTTTGAAGCATCAAAGATGTTTTGGTTGTAGGTCTGTTGGACTGTGACATCTGAGAAGTAATTGATTTGCCCACGCGCTAGCCATGTGTCGCCCAGGCGGTGCATGGCTAGACCTTCAAGGTTGAAGCTCTTCCTGGCTGGAAGCTGTCTGGTGCCTCGCGCGGTTGTAAATTCAGCTTCGTGTTCGTTGAGGAAGTACGTTTGCAGTTGGCCTTCGGAGCCGTTGCCTTGCGTATAGCGGTACTCGCCTCCATATCCCTGTCCAGTTTGAGTAAACCAGTCGTGGAGCATCGTGGCGTCATGACTGTCATTGATTGCCCAAAAGAAGGCGTTGCTTAAACTTGTGCCTCGATATGACGAGGCACCATAGGTAGGCATAAGAAAACCCGTTGCTCGGCCATCCTCTTGGATGGGGTAGTAAAGTGCTGGAAGGTAAAATACGGGCACTCCCTTTACCTTGATGACTGAGTTTCGGATGACTGCGTACTGGTCAAGGTTTAGGGTTAGCGTCGAAGCCACTACCTGCCAGCGAGGGGTTGGTTGAATACAGCTTGTAAAGGCACCTTTGTTCAGTCGATAGGTTCTTGGTCCGAGTCTTTCGATGGTCTCTCCGTAGAACAGCATGTCAGGCTCTTGTGTTCCAAACATACTTCTGTCGACCTCGTCCCCCATGTTTATTGAACCGTTGGCTTGGTAAAAGATGGCGGATTGGTCAGAGGTTGCGAATTCCACTCGCTCGGCAGCGATGCGGATGTCGGCAGATGTGTAAACAACATTTCCAGTGGCGACTAACGAGAAGGTAACGTCATCTGTTCGCGTCGCTTGCACGGGTCCCATTAGGGCGTCTGATACTTCTACGTAGATGTCAACTTGGTCAGCGAAGAATCCGTACGTGCCTCCGTCGATCTCAACTTCGTCAATTAGACGGAGGTGAGTTTCGCTCAACTGTTCGATCCGAAACTGTCTGGAATCGAACGGAAGGCTCGGAAAGAGCTGCGCCGCGGCGACTTCTGGTAGCAGTGTGATAACCAGGAGCAACAACACGGGAAAACGCATCCGGGTATTAATTTTACATCTGGTTTGGTGTCGGTGTGGCTTTCTCTTCAATCAGAGTGAGGATGTCCCTGAATTTACCTACTAGAAACACGGAACCGGTCACTACAACTAATGGTCCAAATTGCCATGAAGTTTCAAGCGCTTCATTTGGGTCGGCGACCGCAGTGACCGGCAGGTCTGGTCGGGCCGAGCACGTGATTCGCAATAGATTCTCCAGAGTGCAGGCTCTAGGACTATCGATAGTCGTGCAGGTGATTTGGCTTACTGCGTTGCCAAACGCTCTCAAAATTCCGTTGATATTCTTGTCCCGGAATGCGCTGAAGACAAATGGAATGCCGCTAGGTTGCCACCCGCGTATATATTCCGCAAGTGCTAGTGCTGAGGCGACGTTGTGCGCAGGATCTAAAAGCACGCGACGATTTGGTGTGACTGAAACAAGTTCTAATCTTCCTGGCCATTCTGTTTGTGACAACGCGATTTCAATTGCACTCGGCGGAATTGTTAGACCGAACGTTGCTAATTCTTCTAGCAAGCGAATGGTAACAGCAGCGTTAGTCACTTGATGACGCCCGCGAAGCGAAAGGCGTATTGGACCGTAGCTTGCGCGTGGTGTTACGGCCTTCCGGATATGTGACTCACCATCTTTTTCAATGTGATAGCTAATAGTGGTGTCTTCGTCTGCCCTGATGTACCGAGCTCTTTTTGAGGCAGCAGCTGTGCGTAGCACGGCACTTGGTTCAGATTTTGCCTCCGCGCTAACGACAACACTGTTTGTAGCGATGACGCCGGCTTTTTCAAATGCGATCTGCGCGAGGGTCGTCCCGAGGTATTGCTCGTGGTCGAGGTCTATGGAGGGAATAGCAACAGCTATCGGTTTGACAACGTTTGTTGCGTCGAAACGACCGCCTAGCCCTACTTCAAGGATTGCTACTTCAACCTGGCTCCGTCGGAACAACGATAGCGCGAGAGCTGTGGTCGCTTCAAAGAAGGTTGGGGGGGTACGAAGCGTTCCTTGCGTTTGAAGGAGTGCGATAATGTTCTGGATGTCTTCTGCCTCTTGTAGAAGCGTTAATTGGTCAATTGCTTGACCATTAACCACAAAACGTTCACGAAGATGGCTTAGGTGCGGCGATGTGTACAGGCCAGTATGGTAACCAGCTTTGCGCAGCCCACACTCGATCATTGCTGCTACTGATCCTTTCCCATTTGTACCGGCGACGAGAATTGAATGGAAGCTACTTTCCGGAGATTCGAGCGCTGCAGTGAGTATCCGTATGTTGTGAAGGCCAAGCTTGATCCCGAACTGTTCGAGCCCGAACAAGTAGGCAAGCGGATCCTCCTGTTTTGCCAATCTTTCTTCTTGGGTCTGTTTGTTATTGTGCATCTACTACTAGTTCTAACGCGCTGGGACGTTTTTGGTTGTTAACGTCTAGTGGTTCTTGGTACGTAATATCGCGTGCCTTTTCCGACTTCTTTTAGTTGTTTGATCAGATCGTCCAGTGCGCTATCTCCCCAATCAAGGTCAAAGTCCGACGTTTCGACGACCAACAGTGGTGTGGCGTTATAGTGAAAAAAGAAGTGATTATAAGCTTCGTTCAGTTCACCTAGATATTCACTGTTCGGTGCTGCTTGGTCTGCACTGATCGTCGCATGGGCACGTCTACGAAGTACGTCGGTTGGTGTCTGTAAATAGATAACGACATCGGGCATGACGACATCACGAGATAAAAGCTCAAACAAATTCTGGTATATGAAGAGTTCATTGTCATCAAGGTTCAGGTACGCGTAAATCTTGTCTTTGTCAAAGAGGTAATCAGAAATAGTCAACTGGCGAAATAAATTAGCTTGTTGAAGAGTTACTTGTTGTCGATGGCGCGCAAGCAACGAAAACAGTTGTGCCTGAAATGCGGCGCCAGGGCGACCGGCGTAGAAGTCCGCTAGAAAAGGGTTTTCCGTATCGTCGAGGACAACAGTCCCGTTCAACCTCGCCGCGAGCTTTTCGGTGAGGTTGCATTTGCCAACGGCGATCGGACCCTCGACCGCGATGTAGCGAAAGTCCAAGGTGCGGCGAGTATAGCCAAAAATTAGCGTGTTATCATGGCGGCGGCGATGCTTACCGCCGATTTTCAAGGTCTGTTAGTACGTTCTTCCGTCGTCACCATTTTGATGGCAACTTACGGTTGTGCGTCCGCACCACTCGTGGTGGATGTAGTAACTGAGTTGCCCTCGATAGACGAAAGAATGTCTTGGATTTTACGACTTGAAGATCAGAGGAAATTGGCGGATGATCTGCCGCCCCCGCCCCCGCCCCCTACCGCCGAAACTGACGATTTGTTGTTAATTATCCCGCCGAAGCCCATACCGCAACCTGATCTTGAAGTTCTCGCAAAATCTGATGAAGCATACCTTCGTCGACGGGTGGCGCTTGCGGTAGGCCGTGTCGGTTTGTCGGAAGGTGTCGAAATACTGCTTGATTTACTTGACGATCCGGAGATGGAAGTTCGTCGGATGGCGGCTTTTGGTTTAGGTTTGATTGGAGATGTAGCTGCAACTGTTCCGTTGAGTTCTGCTCTGAACGACATTTCTCCAAAGGTGCAGGGGCAAGCCGCGCAAGCTCTTGCTCGGATTGGTGCGGTTTCCGCAGTTGAAGACATCGGGTCTATGGTGGGGCGTTATGTAACAGCCGCGTTTGTGGTGGACCCAGAGGATATTGATTACCCGCTCGACGCAGAGATTGAAGCTTTTCGCCTCGGTGTTTACGCATTGGGTGATTTAAAGGCTTTTGATCAGTTAGCTGAAGCAGTGTTGGACGACGGGGGGCAGCCAATTCTTTGGTGGTGGCCTGTTGCTTACGCACTTGGACAGACAGGAGACGCGCGGGCGCTCTCGGCTCTTGAAACTTTGTCAGGTGTCCAGGGAAGCTTTGGAGTATCTTTGGCGGCGCGTGGTCTCGGTCGACTTGGTGACGTTCGCGCGATCGAACCACTTGAAGCTCTTCTCGACCTTGACCGGAGAGACCGTAATGTTGTCATTGCTGCGGTTCAGGCTTTGGCAGAAATTGATGCACCTAAAGCGGCGGCTGCACTGGATCGTTTTGTTCGTATTCGTCGACTCGACCAACATCTTCGACTTATTGCGGTAAATGCACTTTCCCAACAAAACAGTTTGGCCTCTGTCGAAGTTTTTATTGAACTGTTGGATCATCCGTGGGCATTTTTGCGAGCGGCTGCCTTTCGTGCCCTTGCTCGAACCGACCCAGATACTTTTGTGTTGGTCCTGTCAGGATTCTCGTCCGACCAAGATTGGCGCGTCCGTGCCGCTATTGCCGATGGGTTGCGTTGGGTACCTAAGGAGGCTGCACAGTATCGGTTGCTGTTGATGTTGAACGATGAAGATCAGCGCGTTGTTCCGTCAGTACTTAAATCATTAGTCGCGGTCGGTAGCGAGGACGCTGCACGTATTTTAAGAACAAGATTAACGGCTTCTGATGTTGTCGTTCGAAAGACAGCGTTACGTTTGTTAGCCGAAATTCGACCAGAGGGTGCCGAACAACTTTTCGTAGAGGCCTACGAGTTGGCGTTGCCGGACCCGTCATATGTTGCGAGAGCTGCGGCACTCGATGCACTTTCTCAATTTGATGGCGAGCTGGCAAGAGATACTTTAAGTAAAGCACTTACCGATCGAGATTGGGCGGTGCGTCTTAAGGCTGACCACCATTTGGAGCGGCTTTCGCCAGGCGTTTCTGGAAATAGGATTCGACCAGCACCTAGCTTGCGACAGGTGAACTACGAATCCGCTGATTTGGTTAGGCCGCGTGTGTCACCCCATGCCTATATAGAGACGGTTCATGGAACGATTGAAATTGAATTGGCAGTGGTCGATGCGCCACTTGTGTCGCATAACTTTATGACTTTGGCACGGCAGGGGTTCTATGACGGATTAACATTTCATCGCGTTATACCCAACAACGTCGTTCAGGCTGGAGATCCGCGCAGTGATAACGAAGGAGGGCCAGGCTACACCATTCGTGACGAACTGAATAGCCGACCCTTCCTTCCGGGGACCGTGGGTATTGCTCGTGATTGGGCCGATACGGGTGGTAGTCAGTTTTTCATCACATACTCACCTCAGCCTCAGCTCGATGCACGTTACACGGCCTTCGGACACGTCGTTGCGGGCATGGAGGTTCTTGGCAGTATTGAACCAGGCGATGTTATCGAGCGCGTTTTAGTCTGGGATGGTGTCCAGCCGTTCGATCGGCAACCAGAGTCCAGTGTGAGACAGTAGTCCAGGGGATTCGTAACAGTGAACGCTCGAACGGTTTACTGCTTCGGCTCGAGGAAGCACCGGCAGTAAAAGAAAGGGGGGCCCAGTGTGGGCCCCCCTTTTCATCGCGATTAACCGCGACTAGCGCTTTTTGGCGCCCTTCTTTGCGGCCTTTTTCTTGGTGGCCTTTTTCTTGGCGGCCTTTTTCTTGGTGGCCTTTTTCTTGGCTTCCTTTTTCTTGGCGGCCTTTTTCTTGGTGGCCTTCTTCTTTGCAGCTTTCTTCTTTGCCATGGTCGGGTTCTCCCCCCCTTCGGTTTTGGATTACGGCCCGCAGAACCTTAACAATTTGTCTCGGTGCTCCGGATCGCTGTTTCCGTGCAGATGCACGGAGACCTCAAAATAATGGGGATGCCAACTTTCTCGTGGACATCCCCATTACATAGTTAAGTAGCTACGGGTTTAACGTTTTTTGGCGCCTTTCTTGGCGGCCTTTTTCTTGGCGGCCTTTTTCTTGGTGGCTTTTTTCTTGGCGGCCTTTTTCTTGGTGGCCTTTTTCTTGGCTACCTTTTTCTTGGTGGCCTTCTTCTTCGCTGCCTTCTTCTTCGCTGCCTTCTTCTTCGCCATTCTTCCTCCTTATGGAATGTGGCTGCTCAGCTTTGTTACCGGCACCGAGACATCACTACAGGTGGGCTGAGCCGTCCACCCTCATACAAGATGTAGATTATGGATGAGAAAAACTTGGTGTCAAGCACAATAGGGGTCAAAAGTCAAAATAATTTCTTTGGTCTTCGTGAGACTGTATCGGTTTTGGCGAAGATTTCTTTATTCAAGTTCGCTGACGCACAGCTCTATCACGACGGCTCGAAGAAGTTTTGGATACGGATTGGTTTATACAAAAAGACTGATCGTTAACGTAAGGTTTCGATGCGGTTCTTGCGGTCATGCCGGGCGAGCGCTAATTCGATCAGCCTATCGAGTAATGCAGAATACGCTAGGCCCGTAGCCTCCCAAAGTTTGGCGTACTGACTGATGGTCGTGAAACCAGGTAGTGTGTTTACTTCGTTGATATAGAGGGTTTCATTATCTTGGTCGAGTAGAAAATCTACACGCGCCATGCCTGTACACCCAAGAGCGAGAAACGCTTTAACGCTGAGGTCGCGAACTTTGTTGCTAAGTTCTATTGACAGGTTTGCAGGAATTCTAAGCTCCGACCGATCGTCAAGATATTTTGATTCGTAATCGTAAAACTCACCTGATGGAATCACTTCTCCTGGCACTGAGGTTAGAGGTGATTCGTTCCCGAGAACGGAACATTCAATTTCGCGTGCCTTTATAACGGCTTTTTCGACAAGCAAAGTATTGTCAAGTGAGTACGCTTTAGAGAGGGCGGCTTCGAGTTCTGCCTTGTTGGTTACTCGTGAAACTCCAATACTGGAGCCAAGGTTGGCAGGTTTGACAAACACCGGGTAGCTAAAGACTTGATTGATCTTGTCCACGATCGTCTCCGGGTTTGTTTCCCATTCCGACGCCTTCACGACCATGTGCGGCACAAGCGGAAGACCGTGCGCTGCGAAAACAACCTTCGACATTGACTTGTCCATTGCTAGTGCAGACGCGAGTACTCCTGAACCGACAAAGGGAACGTTTGCTAGCTCTAGAAGTCCCTGTAGGCTGCCATCTTCACCAAAAGGACCATGGATAATTGGAAAAATTATGTCTAAGGAGAGGCCTCTTACTACTGCGCGATCGACGCTTTGCCCCATGGTGGAGTTATCACGGGAAATAGTGATAACGGTCTCTTCGGAAGGGTATGTCACGAAATGGGCCTCGCTGGGCTGGACCGCAGTGTTCGGTCTAGCCCTAGCGTGTTGGTTTTGAATGATTTCGCCTGCTGACATAGTTGCTGGGATAGCATCAGCGAGTGACCATCGGCCGTTCTTGTCGACAAAGACAGGTACGGCGTCGTAGCGTTTGGGGTCAAGTTGGCTGAATATGGCGGCGGCAGAAGCGAGCGAGACTTCGTGCTCACCTGAACGACCGCCGTAGACTACGCCGATGCGGAGGCGATCCACAGTATGGACTCTACTATACGTGACTCTGTGAACGATATTTATGGGTTTGAAGTGGTTGCCCGTGATGGTGATGCGAGATGTGGGATTATGTGCACGCCGCACGGCACAGTTGAGACCCCTGCTTTCATGTCGGTTGGCACGGCAGGTTCAATAAAATCGCTGACCCCGCGTCACCTCCAAGAACTTGGTGCCGAAATTGTTCTTGCAAACACCTACCATCTGTTCTTACGCCCTGGTGATCAGTTAATTGCCGAGCTCGGGGGCTTGCATCGTTTTATGTCCTGGTCTGGGCCGATCCTTACTGACAGCGGTGGTTATCAGGTCTTTAGTTTGGCAGGGCGTCGGACGATTACAGAGAGTGGGGTGAGTTTCCGCTCACACATTGACGGCAGCGAACATGTCTTGTCGCCGGAGTCGACGACCGATATTCAGGCTCGTCTTGGAAGTGACATCGCGATGGCTTTTGACGAGTGTACGCCTCATCCGGTGACGGCTGTCGAGGCAAAATTGTCGATGGAACGAACAATCCGATGGGCTGCCAGAGCCCGAACTCGATTCGCCGACCTCGTCGGCACACCCTACGGGAGCGGGGCCATCTTAACAACTCCTGGGCAGGTGCAGTTTGGCATTATTCAAGGTGGGATGTATCCGGAGTTACGTGAAATTAGTGCTCGGGAAACAGTCGCGCTTGGCTTTGACGCGTATGCCATTGGAGGGCTTAGTGTCGGTGAACCACAGACCATGATGTATGACGTAACGGCACGGACTACGGATTTGTTACCTCAGGGCCGGCCCCGATATCTGATGGGTGTCGGAATGCCTGATGATCTCGTAGAGTCCGTTGCTCGAGGGGTCGACATGTTTGATTGCGTGTTGCCAACCAGAAACGCGCGTAATGGACAGCTCTTTACGCGAAATGGTGCGATCGCAATTAAGGCTGCTAGGTTTGCCGACGATGAGAGGCCGGTCGATGGAGAATGCACTTGTTACACATGCAGTAAATTTTCGCGTGCCTACCTCAGGCACCTCTTTGTTGCCAAAGAGATGACCTCAGCTACGCTCAATACGATACATAATCTACACTTCTATCTTGACACCATGAAGAGGATAAGGGAGTCTATAAAGTTGGGTGCGTTCCAGAGCTTTCGGCAAACCTTCCACAAACAGTATTCCGGCCGGTGGTAAGGCGTGGCAGCCCAAAAAAAGAAGTCGGCCCGAATAAATAACGTTTTGGTTTATCTGTGATGATTCTTCAAGAAGTCCTCATGTTTGCTATGGCCCAGCCTACCGACCAACGGCCGAGCCTGCTCGTGCAATTTCTCCCGTTCCTACTGATTCTCGGCATTTTCTACTTCATCATTTTGTTGCCGATGAAACGACGACAGAAGAAGGTTCAGGATTTCCAGAGTTCCTTGAAAGTCGGTGACAAGATCGTCACGACCAGTGGCATATATGGTTCCATTACCAAACTTCATGACAAATCGGTGCAAGTGCAGATAGCCGATAAAGTTAGGATTGAAGTATCGAGAAGCGCTGTAGGTGGGAATCAGGGCGAAGATCCGGTCGTGCAGGAAGGGACCAGCTCTTAAAAGGTAGAGGAAGATGCAGAAAAATTTGCAGTGGAAGTTACTCGCGATTGTGGCGATAACGGCTCTTGCTACGTGGGCTGTACTCCCACCCGAGGACCGAATACGTCTAGGTTTGGACTTGGAGGGTGGCGTTCATATGGTGTTGCGTGTCCAGACGGACGATGCGCTACAAATTGAGACGGAAACGTCTGCGGAGCAATTGTCAGAACAGCTATCGCTTCAGGGGATGTCAGACGCCGCGATTATTCCAGTCGATGCGGTCACAATACGAGCAGAGGGCATCAACTCCGACCGAGACACGGAGTTTAGACGATTGTCTGATGAGCGTTTAGCTGCGTCGTATGATCGAGAATCTGGCGCTGGAGGCACCTATACGTTTCGCATGCGCGGTCCGGTCGTTTCCTCACTTCGTGAAGAAGCGGTGCGACAGGCGTTACAAACGATAGAGCGACGAGTAAATGAACTTGGTGTTTCTGAACCGATTGTTGCACCACACGGGATTGGCGGGGACCAGATTTTGGTGCAGCTTCCAGGGGTTTCGGATGTTGCGAGAGCCAAGGAACTGATTCGGTCGACGTCAATGCTTGAATTTAAGTTAGTTGAGGAAGGGCCTTCGCCGACGCGTGATTCTTTGTTAGCGGGGCGAAGCGGGGTTGTCCCTCCTGATATGGAGGTCACTACTGGTGGTGTTCCTGGTTTTGAGGGTGAACCGCTGTTTTACCTCGTTCGTCGCGTTGCTGCGGTTACTGGGCGGGATTTGAGAAATGCGCGTCCATCATTGGATGAGTTCAACCAACCCGCGGTTAGCTTTACGTTGAATCGCGAGGGAGCAACGAAGATGGGTGAGTTAACAGGCCAAAATTTGGGCCGGTCACTTGCCATTGTGCTTGACGGACAAATTCGGTCAGCACCAACCATTCAGGGTCGCATTGCTGACAGCGGCCAAATTACCGGTGTATCGCAGCAAGAAGCTGAGGACCTGCAAATTACGCTTCGTTCCGGCGCACTACCGGCGTCACTGACTTACCTCGAAGAGCGGACTGTCGGTCCTACGTTGGGAGCGGATTCGATTCGTGCGGGTGTTACCGCGTCGGTGGCAGGTCTTATCACCGTCGCGTTTTTTATGCTCGGGTACTACAAGCTGGCTGGTATTAACGCCGTGGTAGCGGTTGTACTTAACTTGCTAATCCTTATGGCATGTATGTCCTATGTTGGTGCCGTGTTAACGCTTCCAGGTATCGCCGGCTTAATTTTAACCATTGGTATCGGCGTCGATTCTAACGTTCTTATATTCGAGCGGATCAAGGAGGAGCTGCGTTCTGCGCGCAGTATCAAAGCGGCCGTTGCTGCGGGTTTTGATCGCGTTCTTTTGACAATCATCGATACCCATGTCGCGTCGCTCATTGCGGCTGCATTTCTTTTTCAATTCGGTTCAGGGCCGATCAAGGGATTTGCTACGACACTCTTTTTTGGCTTGGTGGCAAATGTTTTTACGGCGGTCTTTGTATCGAGGTCGCTATTTGAAACCATTCTGTCTCGCCGGCGTGTGGTGAGGCTTAGTATTTGAGATGGCACTTTTCAAGACACCGAACATTGACTTCGTTGGTTTGAGACTTCCGGCACTCGGGTTATCGGCCCTAGTTCTCGTGGTAGGCCTCAGTTTGACTGTGATGCGTGGAGGAGTGCCGCTCGGAATTGATTTCTCAGGTGGTTCACTGATTATCTTGAAGTTTGACCAGCCAACGGGTGAGGGTGCGGTCCGTGAGGCGTTATCTGTGATCGAAGAGAAGGTTGTCCAGCAGTACGGAGAACCTGGAGCGAACGAAATACTGGTGCGTTTGCCTATCTCTGGTCCGGAGGAGGGCGCAAGTCTGGAAGCGGGAGCCAATGCGGTTGTCGCCGCGTTGGAGCGCGGAGACCTCGGTTCGTTCGAGGTGATCGGCCAGGAGTTGGTTGGTCCGGTGATTGGCCAGGAGCTCCAGGAGCGTGGCGTCAATGCGTTTGTATTTGCCATGGTCGGCATCCTTGTTTACATCGGTCTGCGATTTCGTTTTAGTTTTGCTGTTGGTGCGGTCGTGGCTGTCGTTCACGACATTGCCGTTACGCTATCTCTGTTAACGTTTCTCGGTTATGAGTTGTCACTTAATGTTGTCGCGGCGATGCTAACGATTACGGGTTATTCGGTTAACGACTCGATCGTTGTGTTTGACCGAGTCCGCGAGAACCTCCGGTCGATGCGTCGTGACGCTTTTGCTCCGCTTGTGAACACAAGTATCAACCAAACATTGGCGCGGACAGTAATTACGTCTGGAACCACAGGCGTGGCGGTACTCGCTCTTTACGTTTTTGGTGGAGAGGTTCTGGAGGGTTTTGCATTCACGATGCTTGTTGGGGTCATGAGTGGGACCTACTCGACGATATTTGTTGCGGCCATGATTGCCATTCTGATTACTGAGCGCAAGGCGGCTAAGGGTTATCAAGGGGCCGCGTCGACAGCAACTGGACAACCGGTCACATCACAGCGGGCCAAAAAGCGAGCCGTCCGTAGGGCACGTGCCTCATAGATTGGTTGTTCCACGTTAGACTAAAGCCGTGGCCGCGCTTTACGCCCTATTACTTGGTGTGGTCCAGGGGCTTACGGAGTTTCTCCCGATTTCGAGCTCGGCGCACTTATTACTTGCCCGAGAAATTCTAGGCTGGGACGGTGGCGGTGTCCTTGGACTTTCGTTTGACGTGGCTTGCCACGTTGGAACGCTGTTTTCGGTTCTCTTCTACTTTCGCCGTGATGTTGCAAAGCTTATTCAGGTTGGTCTTCACCCGCGCACCTGGAGTAATCGTCATGCGCCAGATTCAGTTTTGTTTCGCGCTATTTGTTGGGGCACTGTTCCGACTGTTGTTGTCGGGCTTGCTGCGGCAGAGTCGATTTCCGGTTCATTGCGTACGACTGCAGTCGTAGCGGTTACTTTAGTTCTCGGTGCTGTTGCCATGTTCGTGGTCGAACGTATTGGAAAACAGGACAGAGATGAAACGACGCTGACAATTTGTGAGGCACTTGCAATCGGTTGTGGACAGGCGGTTGCGCTAGTTCCGGGTGTCTCACGTTCGGGTGCTATTTTGATTATTGGTTTGCTCTTGGGATTACGCAGGCAATCTGCCGCCCGGTTTGCTTTTCTCCTCGGCATTCCGGCGATATTTGGAGCTGCTACTAAAACAGCAGTTGATCTATGGTTTGCTCCAGGCTCCCAAGTTGACCCGCTAGTGTTTGCAGTAGGTATCGCATCGTCGGCCACAGTCGGTTATGTTGTGGTGAAGTACTTTATTGCCTATGTTTCCAGGTATTCTTTAGACGTCTTTGCTGCTTACCGTTTTGCTCTGGGGACAGCAGTTGCCATTTGGTTTGTATCGTGAATCAAGACTGGACCTAACTATGCAGTGGATTCGGCGCAGTTTGATTGCCGGGTTTGTTGTTATTGTGCCGCTCGTTGTCAGCGTGGCGGCATTTATTTGGCTTTTTCAGTTGGTCGACGGTGTGATGGGACCAGTTTATGACCGATGGCTTACACGTGAGGTTCCCGGGCTTGGTCTCGCAACTCTTTTGTTAATCGTTGTTCTGGTAGGTGGCCTTACAACCAACGTTATTGGTAGTCGCATACTAAAGAGAGGTGAAGAATATCTACTTAAGCTACCTGTGTTTCGGGCCATTTACGGCCCCGTGAAACAATTGGTTGTAGCGTTTTCGCCAGACAATCAATTGGGGTTTAAGCAGGTTGTGCTTGTGGATGACTCCCACCGAGGTCTTGCACTTGGATTTTTGACCAAGGAATTTACGTTGGGGGACGGTGTTGATGCGGTGCGCCACGTGGCTGTGTATGTGCCGACCAATCACATCTATTTTGGAGACATTCACATTTATCCGACCACAAAATTATTATTTCCTGATTTGACGGTTCAGGAGGGAGTTCAAATTTTTTTGACCGGCGGCATGGCGATGCGAGAACAATTACGTGTCCAGCGAGATAAACTGACCAAGACGAGTCTATAACCTTGACCTTGACACGGTTAAAACAGACTTGTTTACTTGCCTAGTTTTCCTTAGTTCTATAACAGCAGAGGGGTGAATGGAGCATCAACTGTATTACGTACTCGGTTGGGGTGCGCCGATCATATCGGCGTTATTTGCACTGTTTTTGATTAAGCAGATTAATGGTCGCGAGGCCGGTAGTGAGAATATGCAGCGGATTGCAGCGCTTATACGAAGCGGTGCGATGGCATTTTTGAAGACTGAATATTCCGTGCTTGCTGGATTTGTGGTTGTCATGTTTTTTGTGTTGGCGTTTTTCATTGGCCAATTGACAGCGGTAGCGTTTCTGGTTGGTGCGGGGTTGTCGGCGACCGCTGGTTGGATCGGTATGCGCACGGCAACCGGAGCGGCGGTTCGGACGACCCATGCGGCTACGGATAGCTTGTCCAGTGCACTTAACGTGGCGTTTTCGAGTGGCGCGGTAATGGGGTTAACCGTAGTTGCTCTCGGCACGCTTGGTATTTCAGTGCTCTACTTTTTGTACGGTGGCATGTCCGGTGCAGGTGCAAGCGCCATTGACTCGCTGTTTGGGTTTTCCCTTGGAGCCTCGTCGATTGCACTATTTGCAAGGGTTGGAGGAGGAATTTATACCAAGGCGGCTGACGTTGCTGGCGATTTGTCAGGCAAAGTGGAGGCCGGTATTCCAGAGGATGATCCACGAAATCCGGCAACCATAGCCGACAACGTTGGAGATAACGTTGGAGACGTAGCGGGGATGGGTGCCGACCTGTTTGAATCGTATGTCGGTAGCATCATATCGGCAGTGGCTTTGGCTTGGGCGCTCGGTGCGCCAGCGGCGGCCGCACTCTGGGGCACGGATGAAGTGGCGTTTGTTGCAGTCCAGCAAAACTTAGTAATTTTCCCGATACTGCTTTCTGGGGCGGGTATTCTTGCGTCGATTTTAGGGACCTTTGCTGTTAAGACTGATGATGAGAGCAAGATTGGAAGTGCCCTTCATCGGGGCTTACTCGTTGCATCCGCTCTTGTTTGTTTGGCTGCAGCTGGGTTGATTTCTATTTTAGGGCTACCGATGGCGGTTCTGGGCTGCGTGGTTACTGGTATCGTGGCGGGTGTCGCGATCGGTCAAGTTACCGAGTACTACACGGGAAAGGACAAGCCGCCAGTCCACAAAATAGCCCAACAGTCAGAAACTGGTCCGGCGACGAATATTATTTCTGGACTTGGTGTTGGGATGATGTCCTGTGCCATTCCTATTTTGATTATCTGCCTAGCTATTTACGCTAGTTATTCTCTTGCGGCGCTTTATGGGATTGCTATTGCGGCAGTTGGGATGTTGTCTACCTTGGGGATTAGCCTTGGTGTCGATGCGTATGGACCAGTTGCTGATAATGCTGGAGGGATAGCCGAAATGAGCGGATGTGACGCGTTCGTCCGTGAGCGGACCGATGCGCTCGACGCTGTTGGAAATACCACTGCGGCTATGGGTAAGGGGTTTGCCATTGGTTCGGCTGCGCTTACCGCATTGGCACTGTTCAGCACTTTTCGCGCTGAAGCTGATTCCGCAGTTAGTGCGGCGCAAGCGAACGGTGTGGTTTTCGACACTAACTACCTAAACCTTCAACTTGATAACCCGAACGTACTGCTTGGAATGTTACTAGGGGGGATGCTGCCATTCCTTTTTTCCGCGCTGACGATGAATGCAGTCGGGCGCTCCGCGAACGACATGATCGAGGAGGTGCGACGCCAGTTTAAGGAAATTACTGGCTTGTTAGAAGGGAAAGCGGAACCTGATTCTGCGCGTTGCGTCGAAATTTCTACGAAATCAGCCATTCGAGAAATGATTGTGCCTGGCCTAATAGCGGTTTTGGCTCCAATAGCTGCGGGATTCTTGTTAGGAATTTCTGGGCTCGGTGGTCTGTTAGCCGGGGCCTTGGTTACGGGTGTTTTGATGGCGTTAATGATGGCTAACGCTGGTGGTGCCTGGGACAATGCGAAGAAATACATTGAGGAAGGGCATCACGGCGGGAAGGGATCTGAACCCCATAAAGCGGCCGTCATTGGCGATACTGTTGGCGACCCCTTTAAGGATACCTCCGGACCGAGTCTGAATATTTTGATCAAACTTATGACAATCGTGGCAGTCATTTTTGCGCCGCTTGTTGTCAGTTGGATGTCGTGATGCGGCCAACTTTCGTTCTTTCCATTGACGTTGCGGGTGATGACGGGTACCATGCGGCCTCCCCTGGCAGTGGGTGCGTTGTTGGTGGGTTGGGGGTGAGATAGGGTTTTGGCGGTATACGTCATTTTTGTTTCGTTATAGTTGCCGAATATTTACTAGCGCTTTGCGTAGTGTTTAGCAATAATGAGGGGCGGTTACAATTCGTTGACAGTGGGTTTTTTGCCTGCTTATAATCGTCGTTCTTGAGGAACGCGGCCAGAAAGATATGATGGCCGGGAGGGGCCCTGTGGCTGAGAACAAACCGATGGCAAAACCGGCGTCGAAGCCGGCGCAAGCGGCAAAAGCAAAAGAGCCGAAGTCTGACCCAAATGCGATGTTTGGCCAGGTGGTGAACAACACTTATCAGGTCGGTACCCGAAAGTGGTATACCGTCCCGTTGTCGATTGTGGCGCACGTGGTCGCAATTGCGGGAGTAGTCATTGTTCCCCTGATGGCTATGGACGCGCTTCCGACGCCAGCAACAATGATGGCGTTCGTGGCTGCGCCTCCTCCGCCACCGCCTCCGCCACCGCCTCCGCCACCACCTGCGGCGGCAGAGGCTGCGCCACCCCCGGTCGTTGACGTAAATCCGAACGCGGCTCCGATTGCAGCGCCAGAAGAGATTGCTCCGGAACCTGTGTTTGAATTGGCTGCACAGACACAAGTCGTGCAGGGTGTGGCTGGCGGTGTCGTCAGTGGCATCGTCGGTGGTCTGGCGGAAGCTCCGCCGCCACCTCCTCCGCCGCCAGAGCCAGTTCGTGTTGGTGGTAATATCAGTCCCCCGACTAAAGTGACTGACGTGCCGCCCGTCTATCCGCCAGTTGCGCAGGCGGCGCGTGTTACGGGTGTGGTTATCTTGGAGGCCGTTATCGGGCCGACGGGAAATGTAACTGAGGTTACCGTGCTCCGTTCGGTGCCACTACTGGATGAAGCTGCTATTACAGCTGTGCAGCAGTGGCAATACACGCCAACGCTCTTAAACGGCGTGCCGGTGCCGGTTATCATGACTGTCACCGTGAACTTCCAGATTGGTTAGTATGTAAGGTTTGACGTAACAAGAAGTAAGGTTTGAACAGAACGGCGTGAATAGGGTTCTCGTCGCTTAGGAGGAATCATGGATTTTGTTGAATTGTGGGAACAGATGGGTCTTTCCGTTCGTCTGCTGATGGGAATCTTGGCGCTTATGTCGATGTGGTCCGTTGGCGTGTTTTTTGAGCGTTTGTTTACGTACAACCAAGCTGCGAAACAGTCCAAGGATTTTGCGCCGCAGGTGGCGAAGCACCTTAAGGACAACAAAGTGAAGGATGCGATTACGATGGCAAAGTCGCAGAAATTCAAATATAGCCACCTTGGAAAAGTTGTGTTGGCTGGTCTGCAGGAATATCAGTTCCAGCAGGATACAGGCGTCTCGTTGGCGAAGGACGATGTGGTCGATAGCATCCGTCGTGCCATTGCTCGCGCGTCGGCGTTGACAAGTGGTGACATGAAGAAGGGGATGGGCGCGCTGGCGACGATTGGTTCGACTGCGGTGTTCGTCGGACTGTTGGCTACGACTCTCGGCGTTATCAACGCGTTTCAGGGTATTGCAGCGACCGGTTCCGGTGGTTTGGGTGCTGTTTCTGGTGGTATTTCAGAGGCGCTCGTTGGCACCGCCATTGGTTTGTTTGTTGCGATCCCGGCCGTGTGGTTCTTCAATTATCTGACTGGTCGTCTTGAGCATTTTACGACTGAGATGGATAACTCGTCGTCCGAGCTTGTTGACTACTTCATCAAGAAGTCATAGATAGAACAAAAGTGTGGGTGAGCGGCTGAGCGGCTCTGTTGAGTCACTCAGCGCGTTTCACATCCAGGGGAAGGGATACCACCATGGGAATGCAAGTTGGCGATAAAGCAGGCGGACTTAATTCGGAGATTAATATCACTCCGCTTGCAGACGTGATGTTGGTGTTGTTGATTATTGTCATGCTCATCGCGCCTCTGTTACAGGCTGGTGTGAGTTTGGACCTACCAAGGGCTGGAAATACAAGTGATAAGCCTGATAACGACAACAATACGGTCATCGCGGTCACAGCGGACGGGGCCTACTTCGTCGATAATGTGCAAACCGTGCAGCAGGATCTGCTTCGGGCAGTTAATACGGCGCTGGACCGTAAGAACGAAAGAATCCTACTGATTAAGGGTGATGTAAATGCTCAGTACTCGGCAATTATGAATCTGATGGACTCATTGCAGCGTGCCGGGATTGAAAACGTTGGCCTTATTACTGAGCGAGACCAAGAGGGTGCCGCTGGTGGGGGCGAATAGCCATGGCGAAAAAATTTCAAAATGAGATGTCGGATGTTGGGCACAAAGAGCACAACTCCGAAATAAACATCACACCTTTTATTGACGTGCTTTTGGTGTTGATCGTTATTTTCCTTGCGGCCCTACCATTGGGTCAGCGTGGTTTGGACATTAACCTACCACTTGAAACGCAGGGCTCAGCAGAGGCTGCGACTGACAGCAGTCAGATCGTGCTTGAATTTACTGCTGATCGCCGGATCTCTGTGAACCAGCAGCCGATGAATATCAACTCGCTCGAACAGGAGTTACGCCAGATATTCCAGGCACGGCGAGAGAAGACGATGTTTATTGCCGGTGCGGGCACTTTGACTTATGGTGAGATCATTAACGTGATTGATGCTGCCAAGGGTGCTGGCGTCGAAAAAGTCGGTATTGTTACGGAGGGTATGCGTCGTGCGGCTGGTGCGGCGCCAGTTGGTGAGTAGTTCTAGTTTAACTTCCGAAGCGATAAGAGAACCCAAAAAAGACCGGAATCCCGTTACTCGGGGTTCCGGTCTTTTTTTTGGTGGTAGGCTAGCCGTGTGTGTCCATGTGTAGACTATGCACCGGAGAGTAAGTGGCGTTTAATAGGTTGTTACTTACATTGACGGTTGTTTAGTCTAGGAGGTGGAAATGAGCTCCAAGACATCTGCTTTGTTTGTTGTGATTCTGACGGCTGGACTCGCCGTGTTGCCGTCAATTGTTGAAGGCCAAGTTCCAGGCGACGAGTCGGAAAGAGTGTTTCAGTTACCATGGGGTGAGCCTGACCTACAGGGAATTTGGACCTCCGCAACTCTGACTCCACTGGAGAGACCGGCTCAACAATCGGAAAAGGTGGAGTTGACCAATGAGGAAGTTCGCTCCATTGAACAGCAATCGGAGGAAAGCCGAATAGCCTCAGATGGAAAATCAGCTCCGGGTAGTGTGGGTGGGTATAACCAAGTGTGGCTTGATGCGGGGACCCAAATAGTGGAAGACCGACGTACTTCGCTCATTGTGGACCCTCCGACGGGAGTGATTCCTTGGAAGCCTAGTGCCAAGCTGGAGAGCGATCGCGAACAGGCAAGATACGGTGTGGGTCCTTTTTTTTCGTGGGTTGATCTTGATACCGGTGAGCGCTGCATTACTGATGGGTTACCTAACATGGTGCCCTTGCAGCCGTACAATATGAACCTACAAATATTCCAGACTCCCGGTGAAGTGGTCATGTTGCACGAGATGTACCACGAGCTTCGGGTTATTCCAACGGAACCTCGACCGTTGACTGGTATTAAGCAATGGACTGGGGAAGCACGAGGACACTGGGATGGGGACACCTTAGTTGTAGAGACGGGGAATTTTTTAGATAGGTCAAGTGCTTATTGGAGCGCACCGTGGCGCGCATCACGGCCTAGCCTAAGGATAGTCGAACGTTTTACGCGTATCGGCTCAGATACCATTGATTACAGCTTTACGGTTGAGGATCCGCTGTCTTTCACCCAATCATGGACAGCGACCGCACCTATGACTACGGATCATGCCTCACGAGGGGTGACATCGGGACAGCTGTGGGAATACGCCTGTCATGAAGGTAATCACGCGATGATTAATATTTTGAGTGGTGCTCGTGCGGAGGAAGCAGCAGCTGTTCCTTAGTCCTTAGTGATGTGGGGTTTGTCCGAGAGGCTCTTGGGTTTCAGTATTTTTGGCCGTTAATTTTGAGTCGTCTCACGTTTTCTTACAGGGGCTCAACAGACAGCTATTCGAGGTCTTTTATTAAGGCCGGATCTTATCGGTGCTGGAAATATTGTGAAATTGACTACGTGCGCGATTGGATTTGTATTCATCGTGGGCATGTCGCCGTTGGCTCAAACGTTGGAACCAGATACGAATGGTTTTGTTGTGGCGCTACCGGGAGACCTAGAGCCGCCGCCCGGAAGCCGTGCAGTGAGAATTTTAGGGCGAACAGACGAACCGGGAGTCTACGTGATGCGGATTACGTTTGCACCCGGTACTGGCACGAAGCCCCACTTTCATGACCAGGCCAGATACATCACCGTAATCGAAGGAACTTGGTGGGTCGCATTGGGGCCCGATGCGGCCAGCTACAAACCCGACGAGATGGTTCCAATTGAAGCCGGAAGCTTCATATACGAACCCGCGAACGGTATTCATTACGATGAGGCGAGAGATGGTGCTGTGACGGTCCAGATCACAGGCGTCGGGCCAGTACAGACAACTCGGCTTGAACCGATTCCTTAACGCTCTTCAGCCTGTCTTGTACAGAAAAAAAGACCGGAGGCCCCCTGCTGAGGGCGTCCGGCCTAGTTGTAGTCTCGTGCCGCTCTGCCCGCCGAGTGGCCTATTCTAAATGCCGCTCGGGTCATGTTGAGGGACAGCAGGCAGCTTTAAAACTACTCTCACCCCGCTGAGGGAGCAGCCGCCGCTTGGGCACGCTGTTCGTCCTGGATCTGCTGTGCCAGAGCTTCAAGCTCTTCCGCTTCCGCAATGAGACCGTCCTGCGCATTGATGCATTCAGTGTCGTCGGTATCTACACATACCATTTCGCCAGCTTGCATCCTGAGCAGAATATTCTTGTAGACGAGCGCATCGACGTAACGGTCGTTCAACGCGATGGCGTCATCTGCCGCCTCAAGGCCAGACATGATGTACTCGAGTTTCTGGTCCTGGGTGATTGTGAAATCTCGAAATGCTTTATTCCAGTATGTTGTCGAGATCGTATAAAACGCTTCCGGGTTGTCTGGCTCGATACGCGCTCGTTCCCTCAGTTGTACGATCATCTGGTCAAAGTTGCCCGCACGGTCGTAGTACCCCGCCAACTGTAAGTAGACGGTAGGGTCATCATCGAGAAATGAGAGAACTGAAGTCATGGAGGCTTCGGCGAACTCCGCCAAACCAGATTGTTCATAAAGCTGGGCTAGAGCGAAGTAATTTTCAGGATTGTCCGGTTCCAACTCGATCATATCCAGTAGCAGCGTAGCCCGACTCGTTGGGTCATTGAGCTTGTCCGGGCCGTATGTGGCAACCAGGTATTGCATAGCAAGTTTTTTGAAATCATCATTTGGAACCGCGTCCGCGGCCTTCTGATAGAACTCTTCAGCTCTGTCAAGGTATGCATCGTTCTCGGCCTGCCCCCTGAACGCCGGCGTATAAAGACTGTCGTAGCTGTTCCCGACGTAAAAGTAGGCCACGGACATTGCCTGTGATAACTCCGAGTTCGGATCCGCTTCAACGGTTTCGACGACGGCCATATATTCTTCAATAGCCTGTTCGTAGTCGCCACGCTGGTAGAACGTATTGGCGTCCTTGAAAGTTCTCATCGCGCCTAGCTGGTCGAAGAAGGCGCATGAGACAAGCGGTACGGTGAGAGCGATGACGAGCGCCAGTCTTACGAGTTTGCGTGCCGTTTGCATGTTCTTTCCCCTTTCAGCCCTGTGTACGACCGTGCCTTAATTTCGCTATACCTCGACGTGCTGACTACTGTGTCAGGGGCTGGTGCCAGAGGCGCGATAACACACCTGAAAACCGGTCCAGTATAGTGAAGCGAAAAATGGCAAGTCAAGCATTCATATTGCTTATTAAGTCTTTGAAATTCAATCGTTTACAGTTCTTAATTACACTTCTTTGAGAGATGTTGGTGTCTATCCGTCTCAGAGGACACTAGAAACGTGTAACGCAGGCGTGTATAAGTTGTCTTTGAAGCCCCATTGGGGCACTTGGCGCTTCGCCAGAATGGCGCTAGAAAGTCCAGGAGGGGCGTCTGATTTTCTTTCGCAGAGATGGTTTTTCTATGAATGGTTTTGAAAACTTGATTACAGTCGTTCGGAGTTACAGTCCAGATACGGACGCAGACTTGTTGCGCCGGGCGTACGATTTTTCTGCTCTAGCCCACGCCGGACAAAAACGGCGGTCTGGTGCTCAGTACATTACCCATCCGCTTGAGGTTGCCGGTTTAGCTGCCGAAATGCATTTAGACGATGTCGGTATTGCTGCGAGTTTGTTGCATGACGTAGTTGAAGACACGTTGACGACGATTGAGAAAATTAATGAACTTTTTGGTCCAGAGGTCGCTCATGTTGTTGAAGGAGTAACCAAGATTAGTGCGATCCCTTTTTCATCTAGAGAAGAACGTGAAGCTGAGAATTTCAGAAAAATGCTGCTTGCGATGGTTGACGACGTACGGGTCATCCTGGTGAAACTGGCTGATCGTTTGCACAACATGCGAACGCTTGGCCATCTTGGGGAGGAACGACGGATAAAAATCGCTCAGGAAACGCTCGATATTTATGCTCCGATTGCGCACAGATTAGGTATGAGCAAGGTCAAGAACGAGTTGGAAGGACTCGCGTTTCAACATCGTGATTCTCGAGAGTACGAAACACTACGCGGGCAGGTAGAGAAACATCGAAAAGCAACTAGGCGGGCAGTTGTCGTCTTGAAAGAAACCTTGGAGAAAAAATTACGGGAAGCAGGGGTTTCGGTGATTGCCATTGAGGGCCGGACCAAACGCCTGTTTAGCATTTGGAGAAAGATGCAACGGCAGAAAATTTCTCTGGACGATGTCTATGACTTGGTTGCCGTCCGCGTGGTTACTGGATCAGTGCGAGATTGTTATACGGCACTGGGAATCATTCATCAAACCTGGAAACCGGTGGTCGGTCGGTTTAAGGATTTTATTGCCGTCCCACGTCCTAATGGTTACCGATCACTTCATACGTCGGTTGTTAGTGATAAAGGGTTTCCTTTTGAAGCGCAAATACGAACGGAGCAGATGCACCGAGTGGCTGAAGATGGTATCGCGGCTCATTGGAAATACAAAGAAGGGCGTGTAGGGTCTGCCGCTGACGAGCAGTATTTCTCGTGGCTTCGACAATTGCTTGAGTGGCAAAACGGCGTGCCAGATCCGAACGAGTTTATACACAACCTCAAACTTGATCTCTATCCAGAGGAGGTCTACACCTTCACTCCTAAAGGTGAAGTAAAAGCACTTCCTCGTGGTGCTACCCCTGTTGATTTTGCCTACTCGGTGCATACAGATGTGGGGCACACGTGCGTGGGGGCGCGTGTGAATGGTCGGATGGTACCTCTACGCACACGTCTACAAGCTGGCGATATCGTGGAGGTGGTGACCTCGTCTGGTCATAGTCCCAGTCGTGACTGGTTGAATTTCGTTGTCACGACTCGTGCAAGAAATCGGATCAAGCATTTTATTCATGAAGA
Organism: uncultured Vicinamibacteraceae bacterium; assembly: GCA_964507425.1. Lineage (GTDB taxonomy): Bacteria > Acidobacteriota > Vicinamibacteria > Vicinamibacterales > UBA8438 > DTWD01. The sequence continues at coordinate 40,827 of CAZDQD010000053.1, read as the reverse complement.
AGAGAAGTTGCGCGCGGTTGAACTTGGTCGAAAAATGTTGGAAAAAGAAGCGCGTCGGTTTGATCTGAAGACAAGAACGATTTTTGATTCTCCGGCGATGGTTGAGGCTTGTGACAGTTTTGCTGCCCCAAAACCAGACGATCTGTTTGCTAGTGTTGGGTATGGAAAGGTTTCGCCCCGCAACGTATTGGCAAAGCTGTATCCAGCGGAACGATTGGTCGAACCGAAACAGAAGGCCGCGCTGACGTCGGTAGTACGTCGGGTCCTTAGACCCCATCACGACAAGATCAAAGTTCGAGGCTTTGATGATTTATTGGTGTTTCGTGCAGGTTGTTGCAACGCTATTCGGGGAGAGAAGATAGTTGGGTATGTCACCCGAGGTAAGGGCGTATCCGTCCATTCTTCCACATGCCCGAATGTGATGAATCTTTTTTACGATCCAGACCGTCGTATCGATGTGGTCTGGGATTCGAAGAGTGATAACACTCAATTTACAGTTTGTCTCACGATTGAGGTCGAAGACCGCCGAGGGATGCTTGCGGACGTTACGTCCTGCATCTCCGACACGGAGATTAACATCCGAAAAATTGAGACATCAACCAAGGAAGATGAGCATGCGTACATTAGTGTGACCATGGATATTGATGACCTTAAACATCTGCAACGCGTGATCAAGGTATTACGCGCTGTTTCTGGTGTTCGTGATGTTGAACGTGTTTTACGGCAGAGATGAACCCGAAAACTTTATTTGATTGACTGAGTCTCGTAGGAGGGGACGTCGGCTGTTCCCCGATCAGTTGGAAATGATGGCAATCGCGTCAATTTCTACGCGAGCACCTTTCGGGAGTTTCGCGGCTTGAATAGCGACGCGGGCTGGAGTTGGGCTGCTGAAGTAAGTCTCGTAAACTTGATTCATGTCAGTGAAATCCACCATGTTTGCAAGGTAGACGGTCGTTTTCACGACATCATTCATCGTCGCTCCTGCAGCCTGCAATACAGCGTCAAGATTCTTCAGGACTTGGTGTGTTTGTGCGGCGACATCTCCATCGACTAAGTTCCCGGTGGAGGGATCTAGCGGGATCTGACCAGATAAAAATATGAAACCACCTGCACGGATTGCCTGGGAATAGGGGCCAACTGCTTTCGGCGCACCGTCAGAATTGATTGAGACCCGCAGCGCTTTGCTCCATGTGCCACTCTAACTAAGCGGCTTTGGTTATCCTATTTGAACGGATACAACGGGTACAGACGCGTATTCGCTTGACACTGCCGTTAACTACCGCACGAACACGTTGAATGTTTGCTTCGAATCTACGAGGGGTGACATTGTGAGCGTGACTCACGTTTCGACCGACCGCTGGTCCCTTTCCGCATACATCACAACGTTTTGCCATAGTTCTCTCTGAGTTCAAGTGCTTCGGGATGCCTATTCTAGCTCAATGGACTCGCTATTCGCCAGTCACAATCAACCCCGACTTAGTCGTCGGGTTCGTCGTGGGGGCCTCTGAGTTGTTTCCGGTATCAGAGGTTTCTTTGAGCATTCTTTTCAGAAGCTCCAGATAGGCTCTGTCATTCCGGTCGTCAGTCACGGCGTTCTCTGCATCTTTGGCCGCGGTTTCAAGACGGCGAAACGCAGTCGCTAGATTTCGATCTGAAAGCCGTAATCCCTCTGCTTGTTTAGATTGAAGCATGCCCTTGAATTCGACGGCCAACCGCTGGGCATTAACACCAGTTGCTGTATGTTCGTAGACAATTCCACGATCGGCGGTCTCGTAAGTTTTAGCCAGTGCACGTGCAGCCTCTTCTATATCACGGTCGGATATCGACTGTACGTTGTGATGTCCGGCAACCAAAAATGTTTGCAACAAAAACAAGATCTGATGTTGAGGTTCAGTAAGTCCGCGGAACACAGGTAGCAAGAATCGAAGGTCTCTTTGCTGTTGACGCTGGACGATTGCGGGTGGATGAGTGCTGGCGGATTGTAGGTAGGTGCAGTTCTTAGGGCAATCGATTTCGGTTATGCGTTTAGTTCCGCAACAAATTGCGCATATGTCTTGATTGAGTGCTGGGCAGGCGCGTCGCGCTCGGCGTTTATTGCAGAGTGGGCACAGTGCTTTTTTCATGTCAGTCGACAACGAGCTGGGTTCAATTGAGCCTCGTATCGGTCACAGACGGCTGACAAATTATGACAGGGGAAATGGCCCAGAATGGAATTAAAGCTAAATAAAAAATATTGGTTCTTGCCGCACGTGGGTACTGGAGACTTTGTTAGTACCAACCTGCACAAAAATGCAATGGAGCTGGGCTGTATAAGAACTATCTGAATTCAAAGAGGTTATAGCCACAAGTGCTTTGACTGGCTAGCCAAACTAATGATGACCGGCTCGATCACTTGTTGATGGGGCGCTTTTCCCCAAAGAGTAAGCCACTGCTGCACGGAAAATGACTGATGGATCGGATAGCTCGATCCGAGAAGATAACCGCGGACTTTGGAGTCGATAGTTTAGTGGAACAGAGGGGTCGTTGCTATGGCTAACACTCGAACACCAAAGATGAGACGAGAACGGTATAACGAATTAAGACGTATTCTTGAGGAACGGCGACTCGCGCTTATGGGGGACATGCGGCACAAGATCCGCAATGTTCGTGCAGAACGTGAGGAGGCAACTAATCTGGGGGTCAGAGACGAGGTTGAGAGCTCGGAAGCTGATGTTCAAGGTGATATGGAATTTGCCGTGCTGCAAATGAAAGCCGAGACCCTTAAGAAGATTGGTGAAGCGCTCGTGCTGCTTTCGGAGAATGAATTTGGCTACTGTCGCGAGTGTGGTCACGAGATAGCCAGTCGCCGGCTGCGTGCGTTACCTTTCGCGGTACGGTGTAAGGACTGCGAGGAAGCCTCAGAAAATAATGAGCAGCAGTTTCGGCAGGTGTTTGAGAAACGGTCAGATACGCTGTCAGTATTTTCAGATCAAAATGGTTAACAAACTAGTTAATAGAAGAATGTGGGAGCGAGTGTTCAGTGACGACGCCTGTTTCGATGGTCGTTTGCCATCAGCGTACTGGTAGGTTGAGGGGGTAGTGATGAGCGACGAACTAGAGAAGCCTGATAACCAAAATTTATTGGCGGAGGACGGGCAGTTTTCGATACCGAAAGAGCTACCCGTCTTACCCCTTAGGGACACCGTCCTGTTTCCCAATTCATTTATGCCTCTCGCGGTGGCACGTGAGAGTTCTATCCGCCTTATTGACAAGGCGGTGGCCGATGGGCACCTTGTTGGTGTCTTTACGCAAAAGGAAGCCTCTATTGAAGACCCAACACGGGAAGATCTCTACCCGGTTGGGACGATTACTCATATCCATAAAATGTTCAAGTTGGCCGATGGCAGTTTGCGACTAATCGTCCAAGGACTTGCGCGTGTATCGCTAGACCGGTTTGTTCAAACAGACCCTTTTATTCGTGCGGAGATACATGCTACGGATGTGGAGATCGTGGAGTCTGAAGAACTCGAGATTGATGCGTTGCAACGGAACATTAAAAATAATTTCCAGCGTGTGGTCTCACTTTCCCCGCTACTTTCTGACGACCTTCAGACGTTATCGGAGAACATTTCAGAACCGGGGAAGCTAACGGATTTTATAGCGTCGAGTTTGGCAACGATCGAAACTGCGGCGAAGCAAGACATCCTTGAAACCTTAGGCATTTTGGCTCGAATGGGTCGATTGAATCGTTTGCTTATCAAAGAACTTGAGGTTCTTGAGCTTGGATCGAAAATTCAATCGGAAGTGCAGTCCGAGGTCGGTAAAAACCAACGAGAATATTTACTTCGGGAGCAGTTGAAAGCTATCCAAAAAGAGCTCGGTGAATCTGACGATCAAACGAAAGAAGTCGAGGAAATACGAGCGAAGATTGAAGCAGCGGGTATGCCTGAATCGGTAGCGAAGGACGCTTATCGAGAGCTGGATCGGCTTTCGAAGATGCCAGTTGCGGCTGCGGAATATACCGTCTCACGTACTTATCTCGATTGGTTGATTGAGTTGCCGTGGAATGTGCGAACGAACGAAACCATCGACCTGAAGGTGACTAAAGATACGCTCGATGAAGGTCATTCCGGCCTTGAGAAAGCAAAGGATCGCATTCTGGAGTATTTGGCGGTCCGGAAGTTGAATCCTGACGTTAAAGGACCGATTCTTTGTTTTGTTGGACCGCCAGGTGTCGGAAAGACGTCGTTGGCGAAGGGGATTGCGGCTTCGCTTGGTCGAAAATTTGTTCGGATCTCGCTTGGTGGGATGCGCGACGAGGCTGAGATTCGTGGACATCGTCGAACCTATATTGGTGCTCTTCCGGGGCAGGTTGTACGCGGCTTGAGGCGAGCCGAATCGAAAAACCCTGTCTTTATTCTCGACGAGATTGACAAATTAGGCATGGATTTTCGTGGCGATCCAGCTTCCGCACTACTTGAGGTACTTGATCCAGAACAGAACTCTACCTTTCGCGATCACTACCTCGACGTGCCGTTTGATCTGTCTGAAGTGCTTTTCATCACAACAGCGAATGTGCTTGATCCGGTTCCAGCTGCGTTAAAGGACAGGATGGAGGTGTTGGAGCTCCCCGGATATACAGAAGACGAAAAGTTTGTCATCGCGACAGACCATCTAATCGGTCGACAAATCGAAAACCATGGTTTGAAAGCTAATGAGATTGGGTTTTCTGAGGCGGCTCTTCGATCGATTATTCGTGGGTACACTCGCGAAGCCGGAGTAAGGAACCTTGATCGGCAAATTGGTGCGCTGTGTCGGAAGGTTGCGCGCAGAAGGGCCGAAGGTGACGAAGCTTCAGTGGAGATTACAAACGAAACGGTGGTAAAGATGCTCGGAGCACCGAAGTTTTTAGATGAAGAGGTGACTGAGCGGACCAAACGTCCAGGAGTCGCGATTGGCTTGGCTTGGACGCCAGTTGGTGGCGACGTGTTATTTGTTGAGGCGAGTCGTATGAGCGGCAGTGGGTCTCTAACCTTGACGGGGCATCTCGGTGATGTCATGAAGGAATCGGCTAAGGCCGCACTGTCATGGTTTCGTGCGAATGTGGACAATTACGATGTGTTACCCACTTTTTACAAGGACGCTGAGATTCATCTTCATGTTCCTTCCGGGGCCATTCCGAAGGATGGGCCTTCTGCAGGTATTACGATGGTTACAGCTCTCGTATCCGAATTAACCGGTCGACCGGTACGCGGTGATCTTGCAATGACTGGTGAGGTCACGCTCTCAGGTCACGTTCTACCCGTTGGTGGTATTAAGGAAAAAGTGTTAGCGGCACGCCGACTGGGGATTTTAGACGTGATATTACCAAAGCAGAACGAGAAAAATGTCAACGAAGACCTCGATACTGATTTGCGGCGAGAGATCAACGTACACTATGTGTCAATGGTTGACGAGGTGTTGGCGCTGGCCTTAACACCCATGGCGCCGTCTCGAAATCCAGGCTCTTCTGATTCCGATCAGACAGCACACGAAACTGTGCAGTAGCGATTTCTTTTAATCATACAAGTGTCAGTCCGAGTGCGGTCTTCATGTCGATAATGGCTCCACTTGAAACCATGTTTTTGGCTTCGTTTAGCGGGAAAGCGTGAGCTGTAAGTATTTCGTCTTCGTCAAGTCTTGAACTTGCTGCTGGGCGAAGTTGTGTTGCCAAATAGAACAGCATTTTTTCGTTACAGTAGCCCGGTGTGGGAAAAAAAGTGCCGACTTGTTCAACGGCAGATGGCATTTGACCTGTTTCTTCGCCACATTCTCTGCGTGCTGCCGCGTCAGGAGTCTCTCCTGGCTCGATGTTGCCAGCTGGTAGCTCCCAAATCCACTTGTCAATAGCGTAGCGATATTGACGAACGAGAATTATTTTTTTGCCGTCCAAAATTGGAATAAGTATGACTGATGGGGGGTGTCGAATAACGTCGAAAGTTGCCTCGCGTCCGTTGGGAAGTTTTACCTGGTCTTGTGTTGTTTTAAAAACACGACCTGTGTGCACTTGATGACTTGCTAATGTAGTGGCGGTTGGTTCGTTAGGAGTCATTTAAATTGCCAGCTTATTTTTGATGCGCTTCTTGCCTCTGTTTGGCTGCATGTCTGATACCAGTGATGACCATCTGTAAGTCTTCCGGAAGTACACATTTAAGATCAAGTTGATGTCCATCTCGAGGATGTGTAAAAGCAAGCCGACTGGCGTGGAGAAAAGGTCTTTCAAGGTAGTTAACTACTCGGAGGTGGGCGGGCAGATGTCGCCGTTTTCCCCCGTAGGTTGCATCCGCCACTATTGGGTGTCCAATGGCGTTCAGATGAACACGGATTTGGTGAGTCCGCCCGGTAGCGATCACCACATTTAGCAGTGAAACCCCATCGAGATGTTCCGCTCGCGTGATGCGAGTGACAGCTGACCTCGCACGACGAGACCGGGCTGATATCTTCTTTCGGTCGACTTCATCTCGTCCAATCGGCACGTCTATCCGACGTCCTTGTTGGACTAATCCCCAGACCAACGCACGGTATTCCTTGTCAACTTCTCTGTTTTTGAATTGGCGACAGAGTTCACGGTGCGTCACATCGTTTTTCGCGACGACAATCAGTCCTGATGTTCCACGATCAAGCCGATGAACGATTCCAGGCCGTAGTTCTCCACCGATACCACTGAGGTCTTGCACATGGTGCAAGAGCGCATTCACCAAGGTTCCGCTTCTATGTCCATTAGCTGGGTGTACAACCATTCCGGCTTTCTTGTTAATAACGATGAGGTCCTGATCTTCATAGATAACATCGAGCGGCAATGCCTCGGCAGTTGGCGCGGCTGCTAGGGGTGGTGGAATCTCAAGCGTAACGATGTTGCCTGAATGAATTGGCGCGCTGGCACGACCAGGTCTCGAGTCAATGCAGGCCAGTCCGCCTTTAATTAAGCGTTGGATTTGAGATCGAGTCATATCCGCAAGATGTGCGGTTAGGAACTGATCAAGGCGGGTGCCACTGTATTTATCGCGAACCGTTAGTTCAATGTGTTGCGAACGTTGATCTGGATTACGCTGGGGGGTATCCATTACGAAGCCCAAAAGCTGCGCTACGTCGCATGTACGCGTGCTGGAGGCATCCTATTTGGCGTCGAACCACCAGTTCTCGAAAGAACTAGCAACATGACCACACTTAACGGGATCAGAAGCACGGATACGAATTGGGACGTTGACAAAACATCAAAAACGGTTCCTCTTGGATCCCCCCGCAGGAACTCGATGAGAAATCGCGCTACGGGGTAAAGGAGTAGGTACGTCCAAAATGTGCGACCGTGAAAAGTTCGTCCTTTGCGCTCAAAGAGTAGTAGAAACACTAGTATCGAGATAGCTGCAAGGGATTCGTAGAGTTGCGTAGGGTGAAGGCTCACTCCTAGTGGGGTTCCGACATTTGTCGCAGCGATTGGATCAGTGAAGGTGACGCCCCAAGGGAGGTCGGTCGGGTGTCCATAACAGCAACCTGCTAGGAGACAGCCAACACGTCCTACTGCCTGTCCTAATGCTATGCCAGGAGCGAATGCGTCACACGTAACCCAGAGTGGTAGCGAATGACGGCGCATGTACAAGAACGCCACGCCGACGGCGAGCAAAAACCCGCCGTAATAAACGCCCCCAGACCGAACCAGTGTCCACAACCTCTCTGGGTTTGCCGCAAACTGATCGAACTCGACGATCAGTAGCAGTAGCTTTGCACCAATGAGTGCACTGATGATGACTGCAATTCCAAGGTCCATTACGCGGTTACCGTCGAGACCACGCGCTTTTCCACGGACCACCGCCATTTGAAACGCGATCAAGTAGGCGGCTACCAGGAGAACACCGTACGAATAGATGCTGATTGGGCCTAGGTCAAACAGTTTTGGATACATGTCTGTTTAATATTGCCATATCTAGGATGAGACAGCTTGCTCCGACCGTAATTCCGGCGTCTGCAACGTTAAATGCCCAGAAGTGCCACGTTCCAAAGTAGAAATCGACAAAATCGATAACGTAGCCGTGCATGATGCGGTCGATCAGATTTCCGGTGGCACCTCCGAGAATCGAAGCGAGGCCTAGTTTAGCCAAAGGTTCCTCAGATGACAGGTGGCTTGCGTATATCGCAATGGCAATGAGCGCAAAAAGTGCGACGGCAGTCATCAGGGCCGCTTTAAACGGTATATCAGCAGAGTTCAAAAATCCGAACGCCGCACCAGTGTTTTGCACGTACCTGAAGTCGAGTAGATTCGGTATTACAGTGACGTGTTCGTGTAGGGCAAGCTGTTGACGGACGAGTGTTTTGGTAAATTGATCAATGATCAAAATCGATCCGAAGGTTCCAATCATGATTGGTCGAGATACCAATTTAGTCAGCAACATCTACACTTCCTGGTAGTGCATCAACACACCTATCGCAGAGCCCCGTTGGGGCACTTCGAGACACTTTCTTAACGTATCGCCAGCAACGCTCGCATTTTGTACCCTCTGCTCGGCTAACTTCAATGAGGGCGCTTCCGACATATTTGTCCAGCTCTTGTTCGGTGAACCAAGCGTGCGTTTCACCTTCCTGCCATTTTTCCGATGACGTTTCAGTGCTTCTCGGGGCGTCATCTTTATCGAGTTCGCTCACATTTTGTGCGGTTACTACCACATCGGACGTAATGAATAATGTCGGAAGGAAAGTTTCATATTGTTTTGTCAACTCTTCGGTGACACCTGTTGTTCGAAGCGTTACGCTTGCCTCAAGCGACGTACCAACGATCTTTTCTTGTCGCAGTTCTTCAAGTTTTAAGTTGACCTTATTTCGAAGCGCTAGAAGTCTCTTCCAACGAGCTTGCAAATCAGTGTCAATAAACTCGTGGCAGTTAGTTGGAAAATCTGAGAGATGAACACTCGATTCTCGCTCGCCGGGAAGGAAACGCCACAAATCGTCAGCCGTGACTGGGAGTAAAGGTGCGAGTAAACGCGTTAACCCGTCAGTAATGTTATAGAGTGCGGTCTGAGCTGATCGGCGCTGGACCGAGTCCGATGAAAATGTGTACAACCTATCTTTTAAGACATCAATGTAGAACGCGCTGAGATGCACCGTCAAAAATTGATTAAGTGTGTGCGAGATTGGTTGAAACTCATATTTTTCGTATGCGTCAAGAATCTTCGTTCCGGTTTCACCGTAGCACGCTAACGCGTAACGATCGACTTCCTCAAGTTTGTTGTAGGGCACCATGTTTGCAGCGGGATCAAAATCGTAGAGGTTGGCTACCATGATTCGAAGGGTATTCCTGATTTTTCGATACGCCTCAACGACCCGAGCTAGGATTTCTTGGCCGAGTCGCATTTCCTCTCGGTAGTCGACCATCGCAACCCAGAGACGTAGTATTTCGGCACCGTTGCGTTTGATGACGGTATCGGGATCGATGACGTTGCCGATCGATTTCGACATTTTTCGACCGTCTTCATCAACCACGAAACCATGGGTCAAAACCTGCTTATATGGTGCCGCATTCCGTGTTCCGAGTCCGACAAGTAGTGAGCTGTGAAACCAACCACGATGCTGGTCAGAACCTTCAAGGTAAAGGTCCGCTGGCCATTGAAGATCTTCGTGGGGTTCGAGTACTGCTTCGTGACTCGAGCCAGAGTCAAACCATACATCAAGGATGTCTTTTTCTCGTTCGAACGCCTGATGGCCACAGGATGGGCACTCAAAACCTGTTGGTACGAAGTGACGGAGGTCTTGCTCGTACCAGGCGTCAGCGCCATAAGTCTTAAATCGCTCGGCAGCGCGGTCAGTCAGTGTTTTGGTCAAAACGGCTTCATTACAAGATTTACAATACAGTGCGGGAATCGGTACACCCCACGAGCGTTGCCGAGAGATGCACCAGTCCGGCCTGTTGGCCACCATGTTGTGAATTCGTTCTTGACCCCAACTAGGAAACCATTCGACACGGGCGATCGCATCGAGAGCGCGTGATCGAAACTGTTCTGTGTCCATAGCAACAAACCATTGTGAGGTTGCTAGGAAGATGACTGGGTGGTGACAGCGCCAACAATGTGGGTATGAATGATCTAGTTTGGCACGGTGCCAGAGTCGCTTCTTTTGTAGAAGCGCTTCTTCGACCTTTGGATTCGCTTCGAAGACTTGCAGGCCAGCAAACAATTCAACATCATCAGTAAACTTACCGTCTGGTCCAACTGGCGCGTACACTTCAAGTCCGTACCTGTTTCCGGTGTTGAAGTCATCCGCACCGTGGCCAGGTGCGGTGTGTACGGCACCAGTGCCTTGCTCGAGTGTTACGTAATCAGCCAATACGGCTATAGAGTCTCGTTCATATAGCGGATGGCGAAACCGAAGAGACTCTAGGTCTCGACCTTGAAATGTTGCCAGCGGTGATCCGAGGGTCATATTGGTCTCGCGTTCCACCCGACCGGCGAGATCTTGCGCCAAAATTACGGCACGGACGTCTCCATCTGAGTTTTGCGTTTCGTACACTCCGTAGGTGAGTTCCGGGTGGAATGCGATAGCCAGATTCGACGGTATTGTCCATGGGGTGGTTGTCCAAATCAATACCGAGACAGACTTCCCGACTACGCTGGGAGCCAGGTCATGGAAGCGTGACTGACTCTGTTCATGTAACGGAAACTCCACGTAAACCGCCGGCGAACGATGTGTTTCGTATTCGACTTCAGCTTCGGCAAGTGCTGTCCGACAACGGATACACCAATGAACAGGCTTTTTGCCTCGGTAAATCAAACCTTGTTCGATGAATTTGCCAAGGGCGCTAACGATTGTGGACTGGTAGGCGTAGTTCATCGTTAGGTACGGCGCGTCCCAGTCGCCAAGTACCCCTAACCTTTTGAACTCTTGACGCATGATCCCAACGTGTTTGCTGGCATAGTCACGGCATGCCCGCCTGATGTCGGCGACGCTCATTTCGCGCTTTTGTTTGCCAAGTTGTCGGTCCACCTGTAGCTCGATTGGCAACCCATGACAATCCCATCCAGGGATATATGGTGCGTCAAAACCAGCCATTGTCCGAGACTTGACGATGAAGTCTTTTAAAATTTTGTTTAGCGCATGACCAAGGTGGATGCGACCATTGGCGTACGGTGGTCCGTCATGAAGGATGTAGCGTTTGCTGCCATGGCGCAGTTTTCTAATTTGTCCATACAGGTCTGAAGTTTCCCATCGGTTGTAAGTTTCTGGTTCCGTTACGGGTAGGTTAGCTTTCATGCGAAAGCCAGTGTGAGGCAGGTTAAGTGTATCTTTCCAGTCTGACATGGTGGTTACGGTGCGGCTCTCTCGCGTACAGGATGGATCTCACGTCGCCAGGGCTTCCCATCAATTGTAGTGTAAATATAATGGCATTAAGTTTTTTCGAAGCAACGATTCTATAAGTCAGAGCGCCAAGTTGGTGCGCCATTAACGATGAAACCGCAGTTAGTGTTTTGGTTGTGTTGACATGGGCCGAGAGCGTTCTATCAGGGCTGTATTTTTTGATGTTGACTTTACTCTGATATACCCCGGTAGGAAGTTTGATGGAGAAGGGTACCGAGCATTCGCTTCCCACTACGGCTTGTCAGTTGATCCGTTACGGTTTGATGAGGCTATTGACCTGGCGACCGGTGAGTTGAATCAATTGAAGGATGAGGTGTACAGGCCGGAACCTTTTGTCAGGTATGCGAGACGGGTGTTGGTCGAAATGGGAGCCGCTGGCAACCATATTGATCGCTGCGCTCAGGATATTTACGATCAATGGGCGTTGTCTGAGTATTTTTTACTCTATAACGACGTAAAACCAACTTTTGTCGAATTATACGAATCAGGATATTTGATTGGACTGATTTCTAACACCCATCGCTGTTTGGATTCTTTTCAAGATTACTTCGGACTTGGGCCGTACATTTCTGCAGCCATTTCATCTTCGGAACACGGCTATCTCAAACCGCATCCAAGTATTTTCTGGGCCGCACTCAATCTGATCGGCGTTTCCCCAGATCAAGGAATTATGGTGGGAGACAGCATGGCGCACGACGTTACGGGCGCTCAAAATGTCGGTATGAATGCTGTTCTTTTGGCTCGTTCAGGTTTCAGAGGTGCAGACATAGGCGCGGAGATTCAGACGATCCAGACGCTGTCAGAACTTCCTTTGATGTTATCCAGGTGGCCACGCTAAATTACGACCAGCCAGGAGATGTAGGTGAATATGAAAGACAGTTTGTCCGGCGGCCTCGTTGCAGTTAAAGACGGTCCGGTAACCTTCTTCCTTATAGCCTAGTGATTCAGCAAGTTCCGCGGCGCATCGTACGATGGCTCCTACCGTGCGGTCATGTTCGGAGGTCAATTCGTTAAGGGTGCTGATGTGGAGACGAGGGATGATGAGTAGATGCGTCGGGGCTTGAGGATTGATGTCTTTGAAAGCGACGATGTCCTCATTTTCGTAGACAATCTCTGCGTCAAGTTCGCCATTTACAATTTTGCAGAATAAGCAGTCCGCCATCGTTACCTCTGCTTCGTTGATTTGATTACTGCCGTTCGCGGTATGCCTTGGAGGTCTTTCCGGATTTCGTCCATTTCAAGACCGTTAGAGGAATCGGTGATCCTTTGCAGTTCTTTGTCTTGGCCTAGGCCGATTTCGACGATCAAGTTTCCAGAAGGTTTCAAGCAGGTGTGAGCATAGCTCAGCAGAGTTCTTAATGGATAGAGACCGTCCTGTCCGCCGTCCAGTGCGCAGCGTGGTTCGTATGCCTTAACTTCCGGCGGGAGATTATCCGTTTCTGCGGTTGGTATGTAGGGAAGGTTTGCTACCACCAAGTCGTATGTGGCCGTCTGATGTTTTAGCCAATCTGACAGGTCAATTTCGATTACTTGAACCTGGTTCTGCAGACCTCTAGAGTATGCGTTCGACCGGGCCAACTTTACGGCTGTGGGAGAAATGTCAATTGCCGTCACCATCGCAAGACTAAATTCTGTTGCGAGTGCGACCGCTAAACACCCAGATCCGGTACCAATATCAGCGATCAACAGAGGTGTCTTTCTTCGATGTTGTAGGTGGGCAATCGATGCTTCCACAATCAATTCAGTTTCAGGGCGAGGCGTTAATACTCCGGCTGTCATCTGAAACGTAATGCCCCAGAATTCTCGTTGCTCCGTGATTAAAGAGACAGGTTCTCGCCTCGTGCGCCGACTGATAAGTGGACTGAAACTGCGGTTAAAGTTCGTTGGACTTGGTTCAAGGTGGCGAGTTATATAAGTGGCGCGGTCCCAACCGAGCACATGGCGTGCGAGCAATTCTGCATCGCTAGTTGCTTCTTGCTTGTTTAATCCAGCATGTACCAGTCGTTCGGTTGCGCGGGCAACGCACTCCTGCAGAGTCATGGAACCGTCGAAGCAGTCTCGGATTTAAGCTTTTCTGATTCAAAATGTGTAACGACCGTATCCACGAGCTCTCCCAAGTCTCCAGCTAGTACGGCGGGAAGTTGGTGTGTCGTAAAGCCGATACGGTGATCTGTTATTCGTGTCTGCGGGAAGTTATAGGTCCGAATTTTTTCCGATCTTTCACCGGTGCCGACTTGACCACGCCGGTCAGTCGCGATCTCATCTTGCTGTCGTTGAAGTTCCATTTCGTAGAGTCGAGAACGAAGAACTTTCATAGCCTTTGCCTTATTTTTGATCTGGGATTTTTCGTCTTGTTGCGACACCACGAGTCCTGTCGGTATGTGCGTAATCCGTACTGCGGAGTATGTCGTGTTGACGCTTTGTCCACCCGGTCCACTCGAGCAAAAGGTGTCAATTCTGAGTTCTTTCGCATCAATCTTGATGTCCACTTCTTCGGCTTCTGGTAGTACGGCTACTGTGGCAGTCGATGTATGGATACGACCACTTGTTTCGGTTGCTGGGACACGTTGGACACGATGTACTCCACTTTCGTACTTCAATCGACTGTACACACGCTTCCCCTCGATCAATGCGACGATTTCCTTTATAGCGCCCACTCCAGTTTCGTTTGAGGACAGTACTTCGACGCGCCACCCGAGTGTTTCGGCATATCGGGAATACATTCGAAAAAGATCAGCTGCAAATAGCCCCGCTTCGTCGCCACCGGTACCTGCCCTAATCTCCAGGACGACGTTTTTTTCGTCGTTTGGATCTTTTGGAACAAGAAGAATCTTTATTTCGCTTAGTAGTTCCTCTTGCCGCGTTTGTAGGGTGGCTAGCTCTTCTTCAGCTAAGTACCGTAACTCTTCGTCATCAGCGACTATGAGTTCCTTTGCCTGAGCTGTCTCTTTGACCACGTTGTTATATTCCTTAAACTTGTCAACGATCGGCTGGATTTCTGAGACTGCCATAGCGTGCGTACGGTACTCCTGCTGGTCGGCTTGAACGACCGGGTCACTGAGGAGAACCATTAGTTTTTCGTAGCGTTCTTCGATGGACTGCAATTTATCGAACATGGGGTTAGCCTCCCGATACCGGAGGGAGAAAGGCGACTTCATCACCGTCGGAAACTATTGAACCCATCTGAGCATATTCTTCGTTGATAGCTGTCGAGACGCTACCAGTGTAGGCATCAAATTCTGGAAAATCTTGCACCAGACCTGTCCACAGCGCGCGTGCTGTGGAATTAGCTGGCACATTTCTCACCATGACGGATTCGCCGGCAATTTCCCTAAGTCTGGCAAAAAGAAGAATTGTTACGCGCATGCTATTCGTAGGGCGGTGTTGATGGCGTCAGCACTGTCCGGGTCTGCTGTCGCACCTTCGATCCAGACGTTGCCATTTTCAAAATACTCGTGCTTCCAGATGGGAGCAATTTGTTTCACGCGTTCAATGGCGTACCGGCACGCGGCGAATGCATCGGGTCGATGCGGGGATGCTGCAGCAATGGCAACGCTGGCGTCTCCGATGTTAAGTCGACCAATACGATGGTGAAGTGCCAAGCGTGTTTCCGCCCAGTGTGCTGCCGACTCCATAGCAATTTGTTCGAATGTTTTAATTGCTAGTGGCTCGTACGCTTCGTATTCAAGATGGTTCACACGGCGCCCCTTATTTTCATTTCGGACGGTGCCAAGAAACGACACAACAGCACCGGTACTAGAGGGCGCTTTATGTAGTTGTTCCATTACAAAAGTTACGAGGCCATCCAGTTTGAGGGGCTCTTTCGTTATGACGAACGCTGACGCTAACATTTTCCGCAGTATAGCAGGTGGCTACTCATTGTTAAGAGTGCAGTGTTTGTTAGGAAACTAGTGCCTAGTTTGGACTAATGGGATGAATTGAAAGAATCCGTGCCACGTAAGTCTGGGCAAACTGTGCTGCCTTGACTAGCCGGTCTCCCTTTATGAGACGCGCGAGTAAAGCTGCAGTGTAGGTACAGCCGGTGCCTCTCGACTGAAGGGGGTTCATAGGGTGAGCCCGAGGAGAGAAGATTTCGTGATGCGCCTGACCATCAAAAACAAAGTCCACCACCGTGTCATTTGCCGGGTTTAGATGTCCGCCGGTTATGACGACTGCCTGAGGACCAAGGTCTCCGATACGTTTGGCGGCTTTCTTTGCGTCGGAGGCTGTCCGAATGTTTGTCCCGATCAGTTTTTCTACTTCTTCAATATTTGGGGTAACAACAGATGCGATCGGAAATAGATCTTCGATCATGAATTCGATTGCATCGTCGGCCAATAATGCCGTGCCGCTTGATGAAGTTATAACGGGGTCCACGACGGGCCGGATACTTCGCTCTCGCATGATTTTACAAACAGTGTCGACTGTTTCACACGTTCCTAACATGCCGGTTTTGACGCCAATTTTGGGCGTGCTGTCTAAAGCAGCTGTTATTTGATTGAGGATGACATCTGGTGGGACATGGTGAACGGCTGTTATGCCGTTTTTCTCTTGCGCCGTGATCGCAGTGATTGCACTAAAACCATAAACCTCTAGCGCCGTGAATGTTCGCAAGTCCGCTTGTATGCCGGCGCCACCACTCGAGTCGCTTCCCGCGATTGTTAACGCAGTGGACATCTTTTGAAGTTAGGCTTCCGGTGGACAGGGACTTACGGATACTGAACGCTCAGGCATGGGTGGGCGGCCGTAGCCTCGTTCCACCGCACGAATGTCAAGATAGGTCATTTCAAGATCGAGCACCGGCAGTAGCGCAAATGGAGTCGCACTTGTTACTTCGGCGTGCTTGAGGTATCCACCGCAGGCTCGGCAGAACTCAAGGTGGTGATTTGGCTGTTTGGAGTCCGCGGCTCTGAGAAAGGCATTTCCATTCGTGTTGCAGTAAACGCAACCAGTTTTTGCCGGGGTCCAGTCGGCTCCGCAGAAAGAACACCTTAGATGCCTTTCTTGCGAATGCGTTTCCGCAAAAGCAGGCCACGACCCACATGCGGCACAGTGGCCGAGAGGCCAGTTCTGGGCAGCTCGGATTGCTTCAGGTGAAGACGTCGTCGGTGAAACTAGGGCATTGTGCTGAAGGTGGTTAGCAAGTGGCGCGACCGACAGCTCGGCTACCAACCAGACAAGGTCGGGAGAGATTCCCAGCTGGTTTGCTCGTGTGCGGATCGACGTCTGTTGGCGAAGTAGAGAGCCGTATAGGAGGGAGCCGGCCTCAATATCCCCTTGTTTGAGAGCCTTGTGAACGTTAAGTGCCGGTTCTCCAGCACCTCCAGTGGCGAAGTCGTTACAAAATCCGAGTAGATGCGGTATTACGCGATCGGTGTCAAATTTTATGGCCATATCTAACACCGGCGCTTCGTGGCTGGCTAACCGGTCCAAAAGACCGGGCGGTGCCATTACCGGACCTTTTAGCACTTCTGGTGCCTCGTTGGAAAGCTCTAGAGTTCTGGTCAGGATAATACGCTGTAGATCGATGGCGGCCGCCAGGTCAGGTTCTTTTTCAATTAGATGATGCCAGCGCTGGTCTGCGCTATTCAGTATGTAGTCGTCCGTGGGGTCCATCAGGTGGTCAGTATCACCTGACTGTCAGGTTTGTGGGAAGTTCGGGTCGAAAAATAGAAGAAATATCTATGTGGCGAGGTTTGTGGGAATTTAACCCATACAGTCTTGAAGCAAGTTGGAGTCCATCGCTATACTAATCGCGTAAGGGAGACTTTCACGTGCCAGAAACGATAAGTGTGAGCAATGGTCCGGTAACCGTTACGGAAGCAGCCGCTGGAAAAATTGGTGCTTTACTTGCTGATGAGCAAAGGAAAGAGGCCGGTTTACGGGTGTTTGTGCAAGGTGGCGGGTGTTCTGGGTTCCAGTATGGGCTGATGATTGAAGATGGCCCAGGCGATGGGGACGCCGACAAGATTTTTAGCTCGAATGGCGTCAAATTATTTGTAGACCCTATTAGTATTCGTTATCTCAATGGCGCCGAGGTTGATTTTATTGACAACCTTTCCGGTGGTGGCTTCACGATTAATAATCCGAATGCTAAATCGACCTGTGGTTGTGGCTCTTCTTTTGGAGTCTGAGCCAGACAACCGAGCCAGTGGCTTGAAACCATGGATCGAAGGTTAGAGGTTTAGTGTTCGGCGGATAGATACGGGTTCGGCTTGATTTAAATAATGGAACCACAGTCCGCATATTTAGAGCGCCTCCGTCCAGAAGGTGGTAAGCGGTCCAGTAAGCGTGATCTTATTGTTGATGTTTTTCTTCGCCAAGATGGGCACCTAAGCGCTGACGACCTTGTTGCCATCCTGCATCGTGACGATCATCAGATTAGTAGGGCGACGGTTTATCGAACGTTGCAGTGGATGGTCGAAGCTGGAATTGCTCGTAAGGTTGATTTCGGTGAAGGGCGCTTTAGATTTGAACATTCATACCGTCACCCAAGACACTTCCATCTCATCTGTAAAACTTGCAATCAATCATCAGAATTTCTCTCTTCGGATATAGAAGCTCTTGTCGAGGAAATTGCTGAGGCACGAGGATTTATAGCCAAGCAGAGTGTGCTTCAAATATACGGGACGTGTGATGAGTGTCAGGCAGGCCGTCGGCGCCCGGAGAGGGCAGCTACGACCGAATTGCTGTTTGCGCGTGACGCCTTGAGGATTGCGATTGCTACTGAAAGAAGTGGGCTTGAGTTTTACACGCGCGCCGCCAAGTTGACAAAGGATCCTCGAGGCAAGCGAGTGTTCAAAAAGCTTGGCGATGAGGAAAAGGAACATCTTGCTACTCTTGAAGCTCGTTACTCGGAATTGTTGGCTGCCGACCCAGAGCTTGAGTCTCAGCCGACGTTTCTTTTCTTTAAGGGTGCAGCGAACGGTATTTTTGCTTCTGGGGCCGATGAATTAAAACGAGGCGTAGACGCGGCAGAGGCTTTTAAAGTTGGTATTCGTTGTGAGCGAGGTTCGCATCGCTTTTTTAAACGATATGGTGAGCGTTTTGAGGACTCTGAAGGCAAGCGTATTTTTCTTGAGTTTGCTGATGAGGAACGTGTGCACCTTGAGCTATTAATACGTGAATATCGAGATTACTTGGCGAGACAGGCGAAGTCATCAAAAGGCAAATCTAAACGGTCGGTTCGCGTAAGAAACTAGCAGTTCTGTTTAGGATTTAGGTGGCACACTTGTGATCGATCTCCACATGCATACGACGGCTTCTGATGGCGAGCTGGACCCGACGACGCTTGTTGACCAGCTGTATGTTGCCGGAATAAAGACTTTTAGCGTTACCGACCATGACACGATGGCTGGTGTTGTTGAAGCAGCGGAAGCCGCAGCGGGGTACGGAATGGCGTTGCTGCCGGGAATTGAGATAACGGCAGTAGATAATGGGCGCGATGTTCACATCCTCGGTTATTTTCTTGAACCAACTCCCCGTGGGCTAGATGAGTTTTTGAAAAGCCAACGCGCAGACCGGCTGAGACGAGCACGAGAAATTTCACACAAGCTGTCTTCACTCGGGAAGCCGATCGATGTTGAGGACACGATAGCTGTTGCTGAGGAGACAGGTAAATCAATCGGTCGTCCGATGTTGGCACAAGCCTTGGTTGACGCAGGTCATGTCTCAACGGTTCAAGAGGCGTTTGACCGCTGGCTAGGAGATGATGGTGAGGCGTACGTGCCACGAACTGGTGCAGTCCCGGTTGATGTTGTGCGTCGAGTGTCACGCGCGGGCGGTGTGTCCGCGTTGGCACATCCAGGACTATTACGTAAAGATGAGTTGGTGCCCGAACTTGTCGAGGCCGGTCTTGGTGCGATTGAGGTGTACCACAACGATCACGACTCAGGCGATCAAGCGCATTACTTACGTCTTGCTGAGCAGCACGGTTTGGATGTTTGTGGCGGTTCAGACTTTCACTCCAACCGGAGCCACCGGGCGAGGCGTTTGGGAAAGATAGGGCTTCCGCGCGAACGGTTTGTTTCGTTGCTTGAGCGGGTTCTTTCGGCTCGTACCGCGGCATATAACGGCATGGAGTCATCTCCTAGAGAACAATGAATGCTGCGCTCATAACCGCGACGTTCCTGGGTGTTAGCGGGTTGGCCTACAGTGTAGTGACCGGTTTTCTAGTTGCCGTTCCCGCTGATGTTGGACCGCACGTGACACTGGCCATATTTTCAACCTTAATTACACTGCTTGCTCATTCCATGACCATGTTTTATCTCATTGGCAAAGGAAAGGCTATTCGGGAGGCGGTTACGGATGGTGGGCTTCCTGATGAGTTCTATCGCGCAGTTGCAAGAGCTCGACGTCCAGTTTTTTCTATCGGAACCATGGCCATGGGAGTCACGATGCTGACAGCGATTCTCGGAGGAGCCGTCGATACAAACGTCCTACCGGTTGGTGTGCACTCACTCGCTGGTCTTATGACGATTGCTGCAAATATTTTTGCGTTTAGAGTCGAGCTGGTCGCTTTGCTTCTTGCGTCTGAGACGGTCACCAAAGTAAATGCATTACTTATCCAAGTTAAGACCGACTGATTGTGGAAACCTTGTCTAGCGGTCATGGTGGTCGTCGCCTATTGCTCTTTGACATAGACGGAACTTTGCTTCTCTCGGGGGGTGCCGGGAAGCGAGCGCTGAACCGTGCATTTTCTGATGTGTATGGCGTTGGTGATGCTTTTGCTGGCATACCTGTCGCAGGTCGCACGGACTCCCTCATATTCGACCACGCACTTGAACAGGCGAAGATCGAGACGGACCAAGAATCGAAAGAACAATTTTTTCGTCGCTATTTTGACTATCTTGAGGAAGAAATTATCGAACCGGGAGCGAAGAAAGGCTTGATGCCGGGAGTCAAGGATTTATTAGAAGAACTTCGGTTCCGTTCGGACCTTGTAATCGCTTTGCTGACTGGAAATTTTTCGCGTGCCGCGGAAATAAAGTTAAGGCACTTTAGTTTATGGCACTACTTTTTGTGTGGTTCATACGGTGATGATGCTGAAGGGCGCGATGGTCTCGTACCGATTGCCGTTGCTCGTGCGCGTGAATTAGGCGTATCTGTGGTGTTTCCTCGCGATGTTGTGGTAATCGGGGATACGCCGCTTGATGTGCGATGTGCGCAAGTTGTCGGGGCGTCTTCTATCGGTGTAGCAACAGGGGCTTTCAGTGAACAAGCTCTTCGTGATGCGGGAGCTGGTGCGGTGTTAACGGATTTATCCGACTGTTCAAGTTTCTTGTCTTGTGTCGATGGCGTGACAATGGGCTCACTTCCGAAAACGGAGCTGAGCTGAATGTGACAAATGGATAATCGTCCCTGTCACGTGCCAAAACGTGAATGCGTTGGCGGAAGCGCCGGGGAGTCGAACCCAGCCCCCCCGCGCTAGCGGGGAGCGACCGGTTTTGAAGACCGGGAGGGCCACCGGGCCCCGTTCGCTTCCAAAGAGCAAACTTAAGACCTTGAGCCCACTACGAGAGGTGGCGTGCCGCCATTGTGCGAGCGGGCCCTTGCTGCGAGCCAGGATAACCGCTCACCGTTTACCGGACTACACGCCGAACTTACGGGCCGACACCAAATATCGCAAGGGCGGACTATTGGTCCAACCTGCGGCTAACCTTCGAGCAAGCGGACTTCACCGGCCCTTGGGCCTTTGTCCGACTGTTCCTCCGTGAACTCAACCCGCTGGCCCTCCCGAAGGAGTTCAAACACAGCGCTGCGGACTGAACTTCGATGGAAGAAATGCTCCACTCCGGCCTCGTCCCGGATGAATCCGAATCCCTTGTCAATCAGCAAACGTGCAATCGTGCCGTTTGGCATACCGTACCTCCGCAGGCGCGCGGACCCGCCACGATCGACGGAACACGACGCCCTCTAGCCGATCGCACAGAGGAGATGCCCTTCGCTTTCAAGGGCATTCATCGACCGAAGCGCCTCGACTGGAAGCTCGCAGTTTATTGAGGTCCCAGTTAGAAGTCAAGAGATTACTTCTCGTCCAAGAAAGGCAAAACTCCGTTTGATTCAGGAGTTTAGGAAGTATTTTGTGATCTAATATCTTGTCGAGAAGACGCACCTATCAAGCAGATTCTGGCTTTGGTGCAGCCGCTGCCTCCGTTTTGGGCTTTGGTGCAGCCGCTGCCTCCGTCGGCTTCGCGGGCTCGGCAGGTTTCGGTTTTTTCGGTGGGGGATACGTGGTCCAAAAATTACGGCCACACGTTGGGCATTTCCAGAATTGGTTTGGGGGCCAAGGCTGGTCCTGGGCCGGGTCACGCAACTCCATTTGTTCACCACACCGCTGACAGCGGATCTGAACGTTAAACTCAACCATCCTGCAAATTGTAGCATTACAGTGTGACAATCCCCGGCATCATTCTGGCTGGCGGCCGTTCCTCACGGATGGGACGGCCTAAAGCTCTTCTGCCGATCGATCAAAACGAGACGTTTCTTAGTCGTATTGTCCGTGTGCTGGTTACTGCAGGTGTCGATGAAGTTGTTGTTGTGGCTGGAGATGTTGGGCTAGACGATGTTCATGTAGCACTAAAAGGTACGGAAAAGATGCCACGTGTAGTAGTTAATCCGGACCCTACGAGGGGACAACTCTCTTCGTTGTTGGTTGGTCTTGAGACCGTTGAACAGGTTGGTGCCGATGCAGTGTTGGTTACGCTGGTTGATGTACCACTCGTAACGGTTGAGACCGTTCAAACGCTACTTGATACATATAAATCGGCGCGAGCCCCTATTGTCAGACCAACAAGATTAGACGATAGTGAACATGGACACCCGGTAATTTTCGATCGAGAACTTTTTACAAAACTACGTCAGGCATCGCTAAGTGAAGGGGCAAAGCCAGTGGTTCGATCCTACGGACATGTAGCTGTAAACGTGCCTGTAGATGATGAGGGGGCGTTTGCTGATATTGATACACCGTCTGACTATGAGCGTCTAACCGGCCGACCTTTTCCGAGGGAAAATCGAGAGCGTTGATCCCCCAAGCCGCACGGTCGTACAATAAAATAGTTCGGAGGGCCAGTGGCGCAGTTGGGAGCGCGCGTGAATGGCATTCACGAGGTCACGGGTTCGACCCCCGTCTGGTCCACCACTCTTTACCGCAGTTGAGTTCGTGTTGCGGCTAGGTTTTCTCGTTCAAAGTGGCGTTTTGAAATTCACTGCTGCGTAAACAAAGTTTGAGTTAGGGGTCGCCGGGCTCATCGGTACGCGTGCTAGGTAATCACCTTTGAAGAGGTGAGCGTATCCGAACTCAACGTGAAAGTAATCCTGTACATCCATACGAAGCTTGGCTTCAATCTGTTGCCCGAGGAAGCTGCCAGAATTGCCGGTTGGATCGTGTAGCCCCGAATCAACCCAATGGTCCGTTGGTTGTGCGAGCCAGAACAGCCGATATGAAACTTCGATCTGAAGTTTCGTTTTAGGTCGTAGTTGAAGATTGAGCCCTGGCGTGTGCAGGTTGCTCCTCAGAAATGGTCCATAGATGCCCGTCGAATTTAGTTCGAAGCTTCGTGCACCAAACAACGTATCGAATGTGCCAAAACGTTTATCCTGTGGCTCACTATCACCGCTTGCGTAGTCGTAATTCACAGAAAGGTTTGGTTCCCATCTGAGGGGAGCTGTATAACCGAAACTCCCATGTTGGAAATGTGCGGAATGAGACAGATTATTTGTGCTTCCGAACTGCCACGCCGATTCGAGCTCGTAGTTAAATTGTCCACGCATGCCACTTTTGTTGAGGCGCGTTCCTAGGGTTGTATACGTAGCCTCGTAGCCCAAGCGGCCGTCATCATGGAGACCCAAGTAATAAAAATCAATGTTCGTGTTTGGGTTCAGCCGTTCCTGATAGTAGCTTCCCCAGAAATAACCATTACGTGCACTACTGTCCAACGAAGTTGGGTTGATGAGCACCGGACGCGTGATAAAGACGTCCAGTTGGTTTGAACTATTCGATCCAAGGTCTAGGTGGATGCCATCAAATGCATTAGTGGTGTTTCGCATGTTGTTACGGGCAACTAGCCTTCTGTTCCCGAGGTCTATTGTGAAGCGTCCGACGTGAAGTTCTACTGGTTTACCTCGAATTAATTCATCCAGCAAGAAGTCCGCTTTCAATTGCAAGAAATCAAATGTGTTGGTGTGGTTGTCCTCGTAAAAAAAAGGTTTATCTTGCAGCAATCCACGGGAATCCTGCATTTCTACAAGAACCCGAGCTGGATCCGTATTCTTGCCAAGCCTAATCCGGAGTCTGGTTCTCTCTACAAGTGCTCGCGTGGCACTTTTTTCGCCAATTCTAAAATCATTAGTCAGGTGTTCGGCTCGGCTTCGGTGTTCTAACGTGACACGAAGCCGTTGTTGGTTTGTTTGTGGGTCCGTGGTCTTCGGAAGTTCTTGCGCTGTTACGGCAAAGAACGGCACCAGCAGAGCCATAGTTACAGACAAGCGGCTCATTAACCAAAAGTGGGCGAAGCGCATCTCAACAATGTTGGACGAAGCGTGTTTATGGTGAGGCAGATACAGTCACGACGCCAACGCCATAGCGGTAAACTAGCCGATCGCCTAGGTCGGAAGTTGTTACGAGTAGGACCAAACCGATCAAACTAGTGACAGCAAATACATACATGGCAGAGGAATCACGGCCAGAAAAATAAGCCAATGCAAGTAACACTGTACCTGCAAGATAGAGCGGCGAGGTGTTTTTTAGCTTGGTTGGTCGACGGAGGATGACCTGTATGACATCCATGACCGTTGCGTATACCAGGAGGCCAATTGGAAAATGCACGAGAAGTGGGTGGTAATTGGGGAGCCCCGCTGTAAACGTTTCAACTGACATGAAATTATTGTGCGACTCACAGTAACCCCCGACCAGGTTACGTCAACGATAAGCAACGGTCGACTAGTAGCTTATGAACATCCGTTGTATTTCTGTCGGCTCGGTCGTTTTGGTTAGAGCAAGCATCAAAAGCACGCGCGCTTTTACTGGAGAAAGGTCCTCGCCTGCAATACGGTCAGGGTTATAGAGTCTTTCTGATTGAGCCCGAGTGGGGTTCGTTTGACGTCGCCTGGCTGGTACGCGCCCACTTCCGGTACGGGTAGTGATGACCACAGGCACGTCTACCGAGGCGAGCTGTTTTATCGCATTGCGTTGCTCCGGTGTTGTCGACCCAGCGCCAGCCCCGGCGATCACTAAGCCTGCAATTCCATTCTGCTGCGCTGCCAAAATTAGATCGCCAGACGCACCGAGGTAACTTAGTACCACGTCAACCCTAGGGAGTCCCACTAAACCCCCCAGGTCGAATTCGGAGCGGTGAGTGTGAAGTTTATTGGAACGACGGTGGAAAATTACCCGGCCCGTATCTACGGTTCCAAGAATGCCGCGTGGACTGGATTTGAAAGCGTCGAGAAGTTGCGCGTGACTTTTTGTGACATCGCGGGCACTGTGAATTTGATTGTTCATTACGACGAGAACGCCACGATTAACGGAAGCTGGCGATGAAGCCACACGAAAACCATCAAGCAGGTTCGATGCGCCATCATAGCCAGGTGCATTTGGCATTCGCATTGCGCCCACTACTACTATCGGGCGGTCGGTTTTGACTGTCAGGTTGAGAAAGTAGGCTGTTTCCTCGAGTGTGTCGGTTCCGCTTGTTACTACAACACCAGTCAGGTCTAACCGTTCTCGAAAAAGTTCGTTCAAGCGCTGTGCAAGCATCAGCCACTGGTCTACGGTGACAGAACTACTTGGCAGGTTAGCGAATTGCTCAGTCTCGACATCGACGTGGCGGTTGATCGATGGGATAAGTTCAATGAGCTCAGAAGCCGTGAGACGGCCGTCTGGATGATTTGCGATTGTCCCGCCTGTAGCGATTAGTCGGACTATCGGACGTTGGCTAGATTGGGCCCCTTCACCAAGATCTGGCTGTGCAACCACGCACAGGGCTGCTGCGAGCAGTAACTGCAACAAAAAACGCATTGGGTCTCGTTTGTCCGAACGTTCGTACTATACAGAATCCGCGGTGATATGGTGAGCCAATGACAGCCAGGTGACAAGACTCGCAGCAGCTTCCTGCGGGGTTCCTCCGTAGAAGGGCATGAGAGCAGTAGGGCCACCAGAAGCACGAACGAGGTAGGCTCGCCAACGGTTTCCCAGGGCTGGTGTTACTTCAATAGCGTAGCAACGGCCGTTTATTGTCTCTTCGAAGTGATGGACGGTCACAATTTCGATGCCAACGTGATTAGCACGGCTGACAGGGGAATTTTATTGCGCTGTGACAACTGGTCAAGCGAAGCAAAACACGAAGACTCCATCCACATGCGACTAAGTCTGAAGGTGCTCAGTGAATTGTTAAGAAAAAAAAATATTTCATCGGTGATTCAACACGACATCCACAGTTTTTCCACAGGCGATACACACTGAAAACAATGTGGCTCGGTTTGGAATCCTCGTATTCGACAGTATTTGAATCTCCATAACCAACAGTCAGTAAGATTCCTAGTTAATTGGCAGCCTTAAATGGTTCACAATTGTCCTGTGATCGGTTCGAGACAGACGCGTCTTGTTCGCGTAAAAAATTTGACTATGTTCCAGCGTGTGATCCTGGAACGGGTGTGCTCGTACAACCATTCTGAGGCGTCATCCTGCGCCGTGTTGGTCCCAACGAATGGTGCCGTAGTTGAGTTACGTAGAACACTTAGGGTGGGAGGGTGCAAGGAGACGCTGCCAGCGTTGTTGACACGTACGGATTGGTATGACTGGATGAGAACACGGCTTTCACCCGAGCCGATCGCTCTCACAGAAGTCGAAAGAGAAGTGGCTATCAGCACAGCGTGTCGTGAAGCTCTTAAGTCAGGATCGCGACCTCCTTTTAAGGTTCGTCCGCGCTTAGTTGGTGAAATCGTTGGGTTTTATGACGAACTCCGTAGACGCAAGCAATCCATTGATTCATTTGAACGTCTAGTACTGGGCGAACTTGAACCAACAGTCAATTTTGATCATGGAGCGCAGCGATTACTAGAGCAGACACACTTCTTGGTATCGGTATTCCGTGCCTATGAGCGGCGACGCGAAAGTCTCGTTGGTGTTGACGAGCATCAATTGCGGAAGTTGCTTCTGGCGGCGAATGAATTTCAACAAATTGTTGAGCTGATTGTGACTGTGCCGGATGAGGCGGCCCACCCGCTTGGGCTCTATCCTGCTGATTTTGATCTTTTGACTCGATTGCCAAATTTGAAGCAAATAACGCTGATTGCTACGGACTCATTACTTGACAGTGGTTATCGTGAGAGGCTCGAGGATTGGCTACCTGGTTTTACTGAGGAACGAGTCGAAAGCGCTGGCCAAGGTCCGGCTCTGGCAGTGCCTGATGTGGCTGATAGTCAAGATTATTTTGTTTGGAGGGACCGAGAAGACGAACTAAACGGCATAGCAGTTCAAGTGGATAAACGCGATGCGGAGGTTTCCGCAGTTGTTGTGCAAAGGCCGCTACCTTACGTATATCTGGCGGGATCTGCATTTGATTCGGTACGGAAGACTTTGAACTTTGGTCACGGGCTTCCACTTGCAGTGGAACCGTATGTGGCTGCCGTGGACCTCGTCATAGATTGTGTTCAAACTAATTTTTCGCGGAGAGCATTGGTCGCACTTTTGGCTTCACCTCATTTTGAATTTCAGTATGAGCAATCGGTTGTCGGTTCTGGCCCATTATTGAGTTTCGATCGAGCCTTGTCGGATTCCGGTTTCGGTGGCGGTTGTGATGGACTGGACGTATGCCTAGAACAATGGCGAGAAGCACCACCAACAAATCCTAATGTTCTACATGTGCTGGGATGCGCGCTGGCCGTTGTGCGAGAGCTGGAGGCTCTTCGGGCCCAACAGTCAGTTGAAGCGCATCTTTTAGCGCTACGTTTATTTCTTGTTAAGCACGCGTCGAAACTTGATGGGACTGTTGCCGCTGATCGTACTAGGTTGGTCCGAGACATGGTTTGGAATGGGTTGCACGAGCTTGAAGTTGCATATGCCCAGGCGAAGGACAGCCAAGAGATCGGTGATTTCTCACGTGTATCGATGTTGGTCCATCGTTGGATCGAAAATAAGACATCTAGGCCTGAGCAGATGGCGAAACGTGATTGTGGCACGCTTCATATTGTCGATGCCGATGCCGCTATTTACGGGGTATTTGATGATGTCTTTCTCGCTGGGTTGGTAGACGGTGAATGGTTGACGCCGAGACAGCGGAATATTTTTTATCCGGGGTTTTTACTGCGTGGCCTTGGATGGCCACGTGAGCCCGATTGCCTTCGTGCGGGTCGAGCGGCATTCGACGACCTTATGGGTTTACCGCGGTGTCACCTAACGCTGTCAACTTTTCAGCTTGAGAATGACACGAAGGTAGTTACGTCACCTCTACTGGACGATCTCAGCAGGGATGAGTTGCCACGAGTTCACCTTGAAAAGGGCGGCTCTCATAGGGAACGAGTTGCAACTAATACACCTAGGACTGGTGGTTCTAGTGTTCCCATCGATCCTCAACGTTGGGGCCGGTGGTATGAGAGTCGACTAGAGCGGATCAGTCACGAAAGATTTCCTGCGGAGCCAACTGTCACACTGCCGGAGTCTGTTCAGAGCCATGCTGTTAGTTCACTCGAACGCTACCTTCAATGTCCGTTCAAATATTTTGCACATGATGTGCTAGGGCTGGAAGGCGAAATAAGACAGGACGATAGGGAGATACTGACGTCACAAGAACGCGGCCGGTTGCTGCACGACGTTCTCGAAAAGTTTTTTAGACGTTGGCAGGCAGAGGGAAAGCAGGCCATCACATTGACCAATCTAGAGGATGCGCTTGAACAATTCTCGGTTGTGGTTGATGAGTTGATTGAAGGGCTTGATTGCCAAAACCGGGGATTGATTCGTTCGTGGTTGCTGGGGTCCGTCGGAGAACCCGGTGTGGCGGAGCGTGTTTTTGTTTGGGAAATTGAAGATCCGTCAGAGGTTGTCGAGCGGTTACTCGAATACAAAATTGAGGGAAAAGTTGAAGTTACCAGTGGCGCTGAAATATCTGTAGTTGAGCTTCGAGGTCAGGTTGATCGTCTCGACCTTTACGCGGACAACACCTTTAGAGTCGTTGACTATAAAGCAGGGCGACAGCCGCAAGCTACCGTGTCGCTGCAGCTTCCGGTATATGCGCGATCTGCCGAGATGCAGCTGCGAGCAGACCGGGGTGGTGAGTGGAAAGCGACCGATGCGGTTTATGTGGCGTTCGGCGATTCTAGAACAACGGCGCCCTTGGGCCGCCGGATCACTGAAGCGATGGAAACTGCTCAACAGCGCGTCTATGACTTGACGAAGAAGATCAACGCTGGGGAATTTAATCCGGCCCCAGCCAACCAATTTCTTTGTCAGTCCTGTGACTATGCAAGCGTCTGCAGAAAGGCAGAGGTCTAAACCTTTGGTTGGACGGCTTGAATGTTTTGTAGGAACTGATGAGCAACAAAAATAGTTCCGGCTATCGGGACGAAGATCTTTCTGATCAGAAGGCGAGGGATATAGCTGCAAATCCGTCGTTTAACGTCGTTCTAGAAGCTTCTGCGGGAACTGGAAAGACATCTGTTTTGGTTGATCGTTACATCAACCTGCTACGGGGTGGCGTTCAACCGCAGAATATTTTGGCGATCACGTTTACCCGTCAAGCTGCAGCCGAGATGCGTGAACGCATTGTCAAACGGTTGAGGGATGAGGCTCAATCTCCTCAAGGTTATGTTAGGTGGATGGAAATCAGAGACCATCTGAATGAGATCGCGATTAGAACGATAGATGCTTTTTGCTTCTCATTGTTGAAAGAGTTTCCACTCGAGGCTGACCTTGAGCCTGGGTTTGGTTTAGCCGAAGAGTCGGAGTTGCCTCGCATTGTCCAGGAATCAATTGAAAGAACACTGGCGGCTGGACACCGGTTAGCAGGTGAAGACAGCAACGTAAAAATACTTCTTGCGCAACTAGGCCCTAAGAGAACACGCGATGCTTTGAGCGATTTGTTGCAGAGGCGTCTCGTGGTTGGTGAGGCGTTGTATAGATTTCTGGTCGGTACACCGACTTCATTACATGCTGAGGACGTGTGTCGTGACGCCGTACGCACGTTAGCTGATCGTCTCGAGAATAACGCAGCGGTCGAAGTGTTACTTACTGAGAATTTAAATGACAGTCGTCACTTTCGAGTTGTTGGACGAGATCTTCTAGCACTTCGAACTATTGCCGATAGTGATCCAGGACGAATGCGCGCAGTTCTGGAACGTCTACGAGGTTATTTTTTAAGACGCGATGGGATGCGGATGCCAAAAGTCAGGTTCTCGTTTGAACCTGTCAATAGCCGTGTTCAGGCGAAAATGTTTTGTGAAGCAGCAGCCACCTTTGCGCCGATTGTAAAAGAAATTCTTACACGATTTGACCGTGATATGAATGTCGCACTTGTTAGGGGAGTAAAGCGACTCTTTCATATCGCGGTCGGTGAATATCAGCGTGAGCTTTCATCACGATCGCTGTTAGATTTTTCGGGCGTTCTTGAACGTACTGTCGAACTACTCAGCAAGATGGATGAGTTTGCGCAGTCACGGTGTTCACTTGAGTCTCGCTATCACCACGTGTTGGTGGACGAGTTTCAAGACACCAACCGCATGCAGTGGGACCTGGTGTCGCTACTCGTGAAGTCTTGGGGAGAAGGGAAAGGTCTGGCAAATGAGGGACCACTTACGCCAAGCATCTTCATAGTCGGGGACCGTAAACAATCCATATACCGGTTTCGTGATGCAGACGTGTCTATTCTCCAGGATGCGACTGACAAGATCGCGCTGTTGCGTGGACCGGAGACTGAACAGGGCAGGCAGGACGTGCGCCAAAACATTGCGCACAGTTTTCGTGCGTCACCTCAGTTGTTGTCATTTCTCAATGACTTATTTTCTGCAGTCAAAAAATCGCCTGAACGGTTCGATGCGTTCCGTTTTGAAGAAATGGACCATTTTCCTGTTGGAGTGAATATTGAGGCTGATTCTGAGCCCGCATTAGGTCTGCTCATTACCGATAGCGCTGATGTGTGCGCTAACGCTGTAGCCGCGGAGGTCCAGAAGTTGTTGGAGACGTTAAAAATCAAGGATCCCTATACAGGAAGTGAGCGAAAAGTAGAACCAGCTGACATAGCCGTGTTGTTTCGATCTCGTGCGAGCCATCGTGTAATTGAGAATGCTTTAACCCGCTACCGAATACCGACCTGTGTTTATAAGGGACTCGGCTTTTTCGATGCCGAGGAAGTTAAGGATGTGAGAGCACTGTTGCGCTATCTTTCGAACCCGGCATCCGAACTCAGGGCCGCCGGGCTAATGCGTTCGAGGTTTATCGGTTTGTCGGACTCTGCGCTCGTGGTGCTGTCTGGCCAGTTGGCTAATGTTTTGGTTGAAACTGCGTCGGATGACGTTATGTCGCGGCTTGACGGAAGAGACCGCGTTTCTCTCACGCATGCACGAACTGAGATCCCGCGGTGGCTTTCGATGGTCGACCGAGTACCACCCTCTGAGGTTTTAGACCACATTATTGCGTCATCAGCGTATCCCGTTGAGTTGGATACCGGCCCAACGGAACAGCAAAAAGAGAACTTGAAGAAAATTCGTGGCTTGGTACGTCGAGTGCAGAATCGGGGTTACGCGACTATGAGGCGGGTCGCGGATCACATCGATCTCACATCTGGCGACGATTCAAACGCTGTCGTAGACGCGTTCGATGCCGTCAATTTAATGACAATTCATGCTGCCAAAGGACTGGATTTCCCAGTTGTGATGGTCGTTGACCTTGGTCGAGGGACGGGAATACGCACGCCACCAATTCGTGTTGTGCCAGAAACACGTACGGGGTCGCCTTCGGTGTCGGTGTGGCCGTATCAGACAGCGGAAGACAAAGATGACGAACGCTTGCAAGAGCTAGAAGAGACCAAAAGGCTCCTCTATGTCGCCACAACTCGTGCGCGCGACCGTCTTTACTTTTCTGCCGTGATGGACTGTGACGGTATTCCGTTCAACAGGGGCAGTTTGGGAGAAGTTTTTCCAGATACATTTGTGCGTGCAATGGAACGAGCTGGCATTGGCCAAGGCGCTCTAGTTGAATGGACGGGTGTTAGCGGGCGTGCCCACCAATTTTCGGTGAACAGCTTTTCTTGAGCCGAAAACTCAATAAATCCATCGCGAATCCGTAACACTTTGTGAAATTTGTACCGTGTTGACCCCTGTGGCGTTGATTCCCGAAAACCGATAACTATTGGTGGCGGTCGAAACCGGCATAACGCTGGCCGTCTCGAGTTGAAGGAAGGAATCGTTAGTGACCGCACCTGCCGTTTCGCGTTCTACCGCTGGCCCGTTGGAACTGTTGATGCTTTCGTCATTGCCTTGCGGTTGTGTCGCGGCAGACTATCGGGCGTCTTCATTACACGTTGACTTTATCGCGTTGGAGGCGAGGGGCCCTCTTTGTCCCAAAGTTGAACACCGCGTAGGGCAAATACTCAGATTTCGAGAAATATTAGAAGATGCACGTCCGCAGCAGCGGTGAAGTCGTGTGGTGGACCTACTTATTGGTCGCGAAGTAACCGCGGGTCTTTTGCAACCCTATCTGCCCAACGTTGGGCGTTCATTTCCGCTTCTTCCTGAGTCTGTCCGGGAAGGATTACTGCTCCTGCTGGCTTGTCCCCGTCCGTTGCCAGAACCCACGCCACCCAATGTCCGGCGCGAGGTTCACTGTGGATTCGGTACTCACTCATTTCTTTCGTTTTACCTCCAACTCCGGCGGCGCGATCGTATCACTATCCGTTGTCCGTCGAAAGAGTGTATCTGAAGCGCCCGTTGAAACCGTGTTGTAGAATCACGAGAGCGAAAGTTTCAGATGGGAATCTATTTTTGAGGAATGGAACAGTATATGGCGCTGACGTGCCCAGATTGTGGAAACGAAACGAATTTTCAGGTTAAGACGCTGCAACTACACTTGATGCAGTATGAGGAAGACGGTCCAGATCTGAACCGAGAAGGAGGACCGTTACTGTTGGAGTTGCTGTGCGATGAGTGTGAGACGCCGATCGAATTTAGTGGTAGTGAGGAACGGGAAATACTAGGTAGACTACGAGAGTACTAACGCCGTTGTTGCGAGTGTGCGTGTTTCTCTATTTGCATTGTCTATACCAGCAATGCGATTGCGGCCTTGCAGGTTGCACTCCCGATTCGAAAAGGTGTGACGGATTGGCATATGGTTGCTGAAGTGTTTCTCGGCGGACGTTCGCGAACAGTAACTTTCAACCGTTGTTCTTGTCGGATGTGGGCTTAGCCCAAAAGAGGAGCGTGAGGTGGTTCTAGGAAAGGGTAGAGGTCATCTTCGGAAGCAATATTGGGCTGAAGCACGTAGGTTGCGGCTAGAAGGGCAACGACCACATTCGATTTATCCAGTTTCAGCGGTTTCGCGATTCCCGTTTTCGGCGGGTGATGTAGAGGTTGGCTTTCCATCCGTTACGCGTTTCACCTCTGCGATGAAACGATCTTTTTTGGATTCGTCAGATAACGGTCTTGACGGGACAAATATCCAAAGAAGAGTACTTAAGCTGACGTTGAGGCACGCACGTGAAGGGGCGCAGGTTCCGATAGAGATAGAGACTAAGCTTTCTTGTCCGGTGTGTGCAGGTAGAGGCGAGCTATGGCCGGATCCTTGCGGGGTGTGTGCTGGTATTGGGGCGGTCACGTTGCCTCAGCGGTTGCATGTTCGTGTGCCAGCTGGGGTGCGAGATGGAGCCTGGCTACGCGTGACCGTTCATCCTCTTTATTCTGAAGAAATACAGGTCGACGTTAGGGTCGTAGTCGGACTGCGATGAAGCGTTGTGGGGAATCTTTACGTTTCTTTCGTGGTGGTGGTCTTGATTCTTGATTGCGATCTAACTTGTTGACCGGGTACTCTTAGTTAATATGACGGATGAGTCAACAGGACAACCAAAGAGAACGACTTTGCCAATGGCAAGTCCGGCTGCTGCAACGAATGGGGGAGCCGCCGGGTTGCCAAATCAGCCGATACCTGGCGTAAAACACATTATCGCCGTCGGTGCCGGTAAGGGAGGTGTTGGCAAGACCACGGTATCTGTAAATCTTGCCATTGCTCTTTCGACATCTGGTGCCCGTGTCGGGATAATCGACGGTGACGTTTATGGGCCAAACATACCCATAATGCTTGGCATTGATTCTCAGCTTGAGTCTGACGGCAAGAAAATTATTCCTGCAGAAAAGTACGGTATCCAGGTTGTGTCAATGGGATTTTTAACGGATGCCAATGCACCAATTATTTGGCGTGGTCCGATGCTTCATGGTGTCGTGCGGCAGTTTTTTCAGGACGTAAGAT
Source organism: uncultured Vicinamibacteraceae bacterium (assembly GCA_964507425.1). Classification (GTDB taxonomy): domain Bacteria; phylum Acidobacteriota; class Vicinamibacteria; order Vicinamibacterales; family UBA8438; genus DTWD01. Next base: position 7,022 of record CAZDQD010000053.1, on the reverse strand, counting down.
GGGGGGAGCTTGATTATCTAGTGGTTGACATGCCACCAGGAACGGGAGACGTGGCTTTGAGTTTAAGTCAGACCGTACCCGTTTCTGGAGCGATCGTGGTTACTACGCCACAAAATGTGTCGCTTTCTGACAGTCGTCGTGCTGTAGGTATGTACAGGAAGTTGAATGTGCCAACCCTTGGTGTCATAGAGAACATGAGTTTTTATGTTTGCCCTGATTGTAGTTGTGAAAGTGACTTGTTTGGTAAAGGTGGCGGTGAACGTGTGGCGGACGAACTCAATGTTCCGTTTCTGGGGCAGCTTCCGCTCTATGCACCTATCCGTGTGGGGGGTGATACCGGCGTGCCAATAGTAACGGCGGAGCCGGAGTCAGCAGCCTCGAAAGCATTCTTACGAGTTGCCACTCGGACGGCAGAAGAAGTTTCGACCGCAGGTTTTCGGTCGCCAGAGGCGACACAAGAACCTGCGTGATTGTCTTACACGCAGTATTCGTCGGCTAGTTCTTTGGCGATGATTGCTGCTCCTAGTAGTCCCGTGTCTGGATTGAGAACAACGTGGAGGGGAAGCTCGGACATCAGTTGTTTCATAGGAGTTTTGGCAAGGAACGTAGCGAGAAAATTTTCAGACTTTAATTTCGGCAAGATGTTCGGTGCGATACCACCAGCTATGTAAATACCGCCTGTAGCCAATGCTCGGAGTCCTAAGTTTCCCGCTTCAGCGGCGAGAACCTCGATGAATAAGTCTAATGTTCGAGTGCATTGTTCGCACTTATTACCCATTGCCGATTCTGTGACCTCTTCCGGTAGTACGGGTTGAGAATGAGGATACGAAATTCCATGGCAACGCGTGCCAGAATGCATTAAGTCATGAATCTGTGTCAGGCCTGGTCCTGACAGAACATTTTCCAAAGAGGCCCGACCGTAGCGGTCGGTTAAGTACTTCAGGAGTTCGATTTCTAAGACCGTCCGAGGAGCGAAGTCTGCATGGCCAGCCTCAGTGGCTAGCGGCCTGAATCCACTGGTGGTTTGTTGGAGGATCGTCTCACCGAGTCCTGTTCCTGGCGCAATGACCGCCGCGTTTCCATGGCGGCGACAAGAACCAACCTGAAGGGTTTCGATTTCATCTTGATTTAGTACTCCGACAGCGTGTCCCATCGCTTCAACGTCATTTACTAGCCGTACTCGGTCTGGTGTTAGGCCTAGAAAATTAGCGATGCCAGTTGTCGATAATTGCCAATCGACGTTGGTTAGTTGGCATACGCCCTTTTCGACAGGACCAGCGGTGCCAAAAGTTGCCGCACTTAGATTAAGTTTTAGACAGTATTGGTTCACAAAGGCCGCTAATAGGTCGTCAAACTTGAGATAGTCAGCGGTCAGGTACCTTTCGATTACTAAGGGCTGTGGTCTTTCCTGCCCTTGTGTCCATAGAGAGAACAAGGTTTTGGTGCCCCCAACATCGCCAGCGAACAAAGTTAGCTTATCCGTCATCAGTTGTGTTTCCCTTGCTTGACTTTATTATCGATCTCATTCATCTTTCCAGCCGTCTGATATTGACAATGGGGTGTCTGTAACTTTGTATTTAAGACGATTCGATTCATGACGTCTCAAACTCCAAAGAACGACGTAGGAGCCCTCTCTACCCTCAAACCTTTCGCCGGTCACAACATTGCTTTTACTGGAACACTGGAGTCCATGCGGCGGCGTGAAGCTTTTGGACTCGTGGAACGTCTCGGTGGCGTGCCAGTGCAGGAAGTAACCAATCACACGACAATGTTAATCGTCGGGTCAAAGGTCGACAGGCGAAAAAGTAAGAAGTTTCAGAAGGCAGAGAACGTCAATTTAAGGACGCCAGGGAGCATTCTTGTTTTAAGCGAAGAGGAATTCTGCCGCGCGAGCGGACGTCGGTCGAACGAATCATTGAAGCGGTTGCATCACGGCCTTCGCCAGATTCGAGAGTTGTATCCGCTGATCCGCGAAGAGCACCTTCGCCACTTGCACAAGTGGAGACTGGTAAGACCAGTAGTGCGAACGAATTTTGATACGTACTATAGTTTTGCTGATGTTGCTGTACTCAGGCGAGTTCATGAAGAACTCGTTAAGGGAGTTTCGTTTCGCTATATTGTGCGGGGGCTTTTGACGGAACGTGAAGGACAGCGTGTATTTGATTTTGGGTCCGGTCGCGGTGATACATCTCCCGCGAAGATAATTTCTCTGTTTCCACCGACAGCCGTCAGGAGACCCAAAACGTCAGAAGCGAGAGGCAATACGGAGACGTCGCTAGCCGCGCAGTTTTTCCTTGAAGGGTCCGAGTTAGACGAGGGCCCTGATGCCGATCAGGAAAGAGCGCGAGTCGCCTACCGGAAGGCTTTGATGCTGGAGCCGGAACTCGTTCCGGCTTTAGTTAACCTCGCGAATATCCATTACGCGCACAATGATCTGGTTGAGGCGCAGGCGCTATACGAACGAGCTCTCAACCTTGACGGAGAATGTTTTGAGGCATCGTTTAATCTCGGGAATATTTATCATGACCTCGGTCGATACGAGAGTGCTGCGGCATATTACCGAGATGCGTTACAGATACACGAAGGTTATGCTGATGCGCACTTTTACCTAGCAGTGACACTTGAAAAAATGGGTCGGTCAGAGGCGGCAAAGCCGCATTGGCGACTTTACCAGCAGTTTGCTCCGAATGGCGAGTGGGTCGAACTGGCCCGCGAGTTCAGTGAATAACTCAGGATGCTGGTAACGGTAATGTCGAGCAGAGCGAGAACGCTAACGCGCACGGAAGGTAATAATGCCTCGCGCCGGATCGTAGGGCGATACCCCAACGGTCACGCGGTCACCTGGAACGACCTTAATCCTGAAACGTCGCATCCTACCACTCAATTGGGCTAATACTTCGTGTCCAGAGTCGCATTGCACGCGGTACAGGCCGCCGCTGTGAACTGCGACAATCGTACCTTGAACATCAATGAGGTCGTCTTTGGCCATGCTGTCCTGCGGGGGATTATATAGGTTCGTGCTTCAGAGCGTTTTAACAGCTTTCTCGATTTCAAGCGCGACGTCTTGATAATCGTTTCCACTAAATTCCATCGGTGCACCAAACGATACATAGGCACGTCCGGGCCGTGCCATCCTCCAGCCCTCGGCGAGAATTTGATCTACGTTTCCGATACGGACGGGTATGACGGGCACACGCAACTGTGTTGCCAGCATGCCAACACCCGGTTGAAAGGTCGCAATATTGCCAGTGGGTCTGCGCCTTCCTTCTGGAAAAATCAGAACTGACCAGCCGTTACCTAGTAGTGTGCCAAGGTGGCGCATTGCATTACGTGTTCCAGTTTCTCGCTGTGGGAGCGGTACGATGTTGAAAAGAAGAACACCAAGATAAAAGGCAAGACCTTTTGCGAAGCGTTCGCGCCTGTTGTGTTGCGCAGGGTGAAAGTGTGCAGAAAACCACTCTCGTGCTGCGGCGATAACGACGTTGTAGCGATGTTTGGAAGGTAACGCCGCTAAGATGACAGGGACATCGAGATGACTTTGGTGGTTGACGGCGTAGATAACAGGCCCCGTTACAGTGTCAAGGTGATGTCGCCCCTCAACATTAAGCCAGGCAAAAACTCGCGTAAGAGGCAGAAGTAGTCCAGACAGACTCATACGACGAAAAATTCTGGCAATGGTTCTCTGACTCCACGTCGGAAATAAGGCGGCGGTCTCGATTCTTTCGTCTGTCGTGGAAATATCTGCCTGCGGAGTCAGTGGCATGTCTTTTAGTAGTTGGGTTTTCAAACTACTAATTCGGGAATTTCCCTGTATGTCTGCTTCCGAAATAGAGCAATTGGAGACACGCTCAAGTGCCAAAGCGAGTTCGATGCGTTCGATCGAGCTCAAGCCGAGATCATTGAACGTTGTGTCGTCTGTCAGGGTACGGCCTTGCGCGAAGCGCGCTAAGACATCATCAATAGAGTCGGGAGTGGAATGGTTGCGGTCAAAGGGCTCTTGCGTTTCGCCTTGGAGCCATTTCTTGAGAGATTGGCGCCTGAGTTTTTTGGTCCCTTCAGTTCTCGGTAATGGCCCTTGTGTCCAGATAGAGTAGTTACGGATGCGTTGGTGGTCTTCAAGTTGCTGGTTTGCATCTCGGACAACCCGACCAGCATCGGCTTTGGCTTCCAGAATAAATACAGCATGAACCCGTTCATGGCCGCCACTGCTGTTGCCGATTACGGCAACGTCTATTACGCGGCTGTCCTTGCGTAGGACGTTCTCAACATCTTCGGGAAAAACATTGAGTCCTTCAGGTGTAACAATCATTTCTTTTTTTCTGCCGAGGATAGTGAGTGTTCCGCCTTTATCGAGATTGCCAATGTCGCCGGTATGAAACCAACCATCCTGAAAGGCAGTTGCCGTTTCCTCTGGGGCGTTGTAGTACCCGCGAGTAACGTTTTGTCCACGGACAAGAATTTCTCCATCGTCGGCAATCTTTACGTCGACGCCACTAATTGGCTTTCCAGCTGATCCTTTTTTGGTACGGAAAGGATGATTCAATGTGACGATAGGAGCGGTTTCTGTCAGTCCGTAGCCTTGTATAACCATGAATCCAAGCCGTGACCAAAACGCTTCAAGCTCCCGTTCCAATGGGGCAGCACCGACTACAAAGGCCCAGAACTTATAACCAAAAAGACGATGTACCTTTCGGTAGCGCCACCATCGTTTTAAAACATGTTCTGGTTGGGCGGACTCTTCAAGAGTTTCTGGCACACGCGCTTCGAGATAGTCTCGCAACACTTCGAGTATTTTGGGAACACAAACGATTACGGAAATTCGGCGCCGTTTAACTTGACTGACAATTTCATCGGGATTGTGGCCGCGGACAAATACCGTTGTACCTTGCAACATTGGTGGTATGAAAGTGGACATTGCCTGTCCGAACATGTGGCTTAGTGGTAAGAGATTCAAGAAGCGAAGTGGGAAGAACGGTCTGCCGTACGGAAGATATTTCAGTACTTCCTGTTCGACCGGAACGATATTGGCCAGGATGTTGTTGTGCGTGATCTGAACCCCTTTCGGTTCGGCTGTTGCTCCAGAGGTGAAGATGATTTCGACAAGGTCGTTCCCTGATACTTCAGATTGGGTTTTACATTTTTGTTCTGCTGATTCACGGATGCTTTTGAAGAGATCCTCGAGTTTCCAGATTTCAGCACCTGAAATCATGTGTGTGGGAAGTTCCGAACCAGCTACGACAACACGTGCCGATACAATATGACGAATTCGGCTGACAAATTTTGAAGACGCCTGAATGTCAACAGGGACAGCGACCGCTTTGGCTATAAGGCAGCCCCAAAAGGCGACGATCCATTCTGGACGATTTTCCCCCCACAGGACTACATTGTCTTGCGGGCGGATGCCCGCTTTACATAGGCGACTAGCAAAACAGTGTGCTGCGTCGCGGACTTCTGCATAGGTGTATGAGTAGGAACGATACGCACCTTCGTACACGAGAAAGATATTGCTCGAGTTGATGTTCTCGTCAAAAAAATCGAGTAGCGTTTCTCTCGGCATACGAACGTTATGATTACAGAATTAGACGGACAACTGGCTAATCCGTTACATGAGTCACGCTACCTGAACGACGCACCGATGTTCAATACCATTTGAGTCATTCGGGGCGAGGCCGGTTCGTTAGCTGTTCCAGGAACTGGACTGATGGCGTAAAGGCGAAGATCGACAGAAAAGGCTATGTGTTCACTGGTAAACCAGCGGACGCCACCGCCATAGTTAAGCGTGTTTGAACTTTGCTGGGTCGGAGTTTCTCGGTTTAAGGGATAGAGAGACAGACGGGATGGAGAAATGCCGCCACTGAGGTAGCTCCAGCCGTTTCGCCCACCGAAGTTAAAAGAAAGTTGCGGTGCCAAAGCCGTGAATCGTTTCCTCAGCGATGGCCCGTCAGGGTTAGGGGACCACTCGGTTGGTTGTTGGTCTGCACGCGAGGAATGAAAACTCGCGCCAACCCCGAACGTTACAAACCTCCATTGCAAAGGGTAAATATGACCACCAATTTCAAAGCCTGTACCAAGACCGGGTGTGTCCAGTGGAGTGAGCAGTCTCGCCTCGGCTAGTTCGATATTGCGACTAAATGGAACCACTGACCCTCTCACATCGACAACATAACCTCCGATCGGCTGTTGTGTCGGTTGTGCGCGTGCCGGGATTGCGACTGTAAGAATCACCACTGTTGCAGCAAAAACGTCTAGAGTGTGGCTAGATATAGCGGATACCATTCGCTTCAGTATACGGCTAGTAAGTCGAACATCTTGGTTATGGCAGTACCAGTTAGCTTAGAAATTATTGGTGAGGCTGCACGCCGCATTCAGGGTATTGTGCGCCGGACACCGTTACTTGATGCATCAGAACGCACGAATTGTCGCTTGATGCTGAAGTGTGAGAACTTTCAGGTGACCGGCTCGTTCAAGATTCGGGGGGCCTATAATTTGGTGGCCCAACTGGCTGAAGATTTTCCCGCGTCAGGTGTAATCACATACTCGTCTGGTAATCACGCGCAAGCTGTTGCATACGCAGCACGACGGCTCGGATTGTTCGCGGTGGTGGTTATGCCAGAAACGGCACCGGTCATTAAGGTCGACGGGGCTCGTTCATACGGCGCGGAGGTCTTGTTCGAAGGAACGACCTCCGATGCACGTCGCATTCGAGCCGAATCTGAGGCTCGATCGCGCGGGCTACACATGGTGCCACCGTTCGATCATCAAGCAATAATTGCAGGTCAAGCAACGGTGGGGCTCGAGGTCTTGGAAGCGCTACCGGACGTTGAAGCTATCTACGTTCCCGTGGGCGGGGGAGGGCTTATTTCTGGCGTCGCCGCAGCCGTGAAGCAAAGTCAACCTAGTGTGAGAGTTATCGGTGTCGAACCAGTAGGTTCTGCTGCGATGCACGCGTCCCTTGTTAGGGGAGAAGTCGTGACGCTTGATCAGACCCAGAGTGTGGCTGATGGATTGCTGCCTGTGCGTCC
>CAZDQD010000052.1:0-10252 GCA_964507425.1 uncultured Vicinamibacteraceae bacterium | reverse complement strand
CAGAAGGAGGGTGCCAGCTTCACCGAAACGTTTGGTAGGCCGGACCCGGCTCTGCAGTAGGTATTTGCCAAAGGTGGCGACGGACAGCGATATTGCGGAACCTCTTCACGCAGACTGTGAAAGCGTGTGAGAGGTTCTGCTGTTCCAGGGAGGCTAGTTGCATTCGAAGACTGTCGTCTTGGGGTCGCTGGGATTCTGACAGCCAAGTGTTTGTGAACGTTTCTATGGTTCGACGGATTGCAGGTACATTCGCGTTGGTGGCCCTCTGGGTTGGTGGGTATCAGCCGGTTGCGGCCCAGACGGCGTCGGTCGATGGGCAGGCCGTACTGAAACGGTATTGTCTAGGATGTCACAGCGGTCGTACGCCATCGGCGGGCTTGTCTCTTGAGCATGTCGATCCGACGGACCCGGTGGCAGATGTAGAAACGTTCGAGAAAATCCTTCTGAAATTACAGACCGGGATGATGCCTCCCGCTGGCAGTCTGCAACCGGATGCAGACACGAGGCGTTCGCTTATTGCGGACCTTGAGTCGCGTATAGATGAGACCTATGACGCCGAACCGAGTCCAGGCCGACCGGTATTGCACCGGTTAAACCGAGCAGAGTATGGGAATGCTGTACGCGATTTACTCGGGGTGGAGGTGGACGTCGAGGGGCTGTTACCAGCAGATGACATGAGTCAGGGCTACGACAACATGTCAGATGTGCTGACGGTGTCACCAACCTTGCTTGAAAGCTACCTCGTGGCGGCAGGCAAAATCAGTCGTATGGTGATGGGGGATCCGGATGCGATGCCCTCGGTCGACACGTATGTGGTACCGCAGGCCGTATCGCAAATGCGTCACGTGCCAGGTACGCCGTTTGGGACACGCGGTGGCGTTGCTGTGCGCCATCATTTTCCGGCTGATGGCGACTACGTTTTTCGGTTGTCGTTTTATTTTGCGAGTATTGGTGCGTTGTTTGGTGACAATATTCCTGCAGAAGGGGAGCAGATTGAAATTGCCGTGAATGGCGAACGCGTTGCGTTGCTTGACATGGACCGGAAGTTGCGGACCACGGACGTACTCCGCACTGCCCCAATAACAATCAAGGCAGGTCCACAGATGATTTCGGCCGCCTTTATTCAGCGGTCTTCTGGTCCGGTTCAAGACTTTGTCATGCCGTTTGACCAAGCATTGGCCGACCTGTCAACGGGACACTTTCCGGGCCTGACTGGATTGCCGCATCTCCGGAACATGGGGATCGACGGCCCCTACGGTGTTACGGGCGTAAGTGATACCCCGAGTCGAGTCAGATTACTGACCTGCCAACCGTCGACTCCGTCTGATGAAGTTGGGTGTGCGCGAGATATTTTGTCTGACTTGGCGCGTCGCGCGTTCCGCCGACCGCTTACCGTTGAGGATGAATTACGCATCAGCGGCTTCTACGAGCGAGGACGGGCGGACGGGACTTTTGAGACTGGGGTTAGGCTAGGGCTTCAAGCGATCCTTGCCGATCCAGAATTTTTGTTTCGATTTGAGCGTACACCGCCGAACGTTGCAGAGGGGGAGCTTTTTCGCATTAGCGATCTCGAACTGGCTTCACGGTTGTCGTTTTTTCTGTGGAGTAGTATTCCGGACGAGGAACTGCTCAGTGCGGCTGCAGAAGAGCGTCTGTCGGAACCGGTTGAGCTTGAACGACAGGTGCGACGCATGCTGGCTGATCCCCGGTCCGAGTCGCTAGCGACTAACTTTGCTTCGCACTGGCTCCGCCTGCAGAATCTTGAGGGCATTCAACCTGACGTGTTTCTCTATCCCAATTGGGATTTAAACCTCACGCGATCAATGCGCCGCGAGACGGAAATGTTTTTCAGCAGTGTTGTCCGAGAAGATCGGAGCATTGTAGATCTCGTAACGGCGGATTACACATTTGTTGACCAGCGGTTGGCTGAACATTACGGCGTGCCGAATGTTGTTGGCAGCCGATTCCGGCGTGTGCCGGTAGTGAATGATGCACGTCGTGGGCTACTGGGTCACGGCAGTATCTTGACGCTGACATCACTTGCAAATCGAACGTCGCCGGTGATTCGGGGAGCGTGGGTGATGGATGTGCTACTTGGGGCCCCGCCGCCTAGGCCACCGGCAAATGTGCCGCCACTTGATGATGATGACCACGGAGAGATACCGACTACCATGCGGGCACGACTCGCGCTTCATCGTGAGAGTCCAGCCTGTTCGTCATGCCATCGCATCATGGATCCGATCGGGTTTTCTTTGGAGAATTTTGATGCTGTTGGTGCCTGGCGCACTCGTGAAGGTGGGACCGATATTGATCCGTCTGATGTGTTGTATGACGGAACGGCGGTGACTGGTCCGGCGGATCTACGTCGGTACATCGAGCGGTCGGAGAGGCTTTTCGTCAGGAATTTTGCTCGAAATCTTTTAATGTTTGGACTCGGACGCGTGTTACAGCCGTCCGATATGTCTACGGTACGGGGAATAACGCGCTTGGCAGCGCACAAAGAAAATCAGTTTTCATCGTTCGTAATGGGGATCGTGTCCAGTCCACCGTTTACAATGCGACAGGCTGACGACGAGGTTGTTGCCGAGCAGGCGGCACCCTAGGAAGACCACATGCGCAGGTTCTGGAGAATGGTTTGATGTATATCACCCAAAAGAACATGTCGAGGCGAACCGTATTGCGGGGAATGGGCGTTTCTCTAGCGTTACCTTTTCTGGATGCGATGACCCCAGCGATGGCGGCTACACGCAATACGGCGGCGTCTCCGCAAACGCGATTTGCTGCCATCGAAATGGTGCATGGAAGTGCCGGCAGTACGGGTGAAGGTACGCGTCAGCACTACTGGTCGCCAAAAACAGTTGGCCGAAATTTCCAAATGACTCCGATCCTCCAGTCGCTCAAAGAACATCGTGATTACCTGACTGTCGTGAGCCACACTGACATTGCATTGGCGACGGCCCAGACGGAAGCAGAGGCGGGAGCAGACCACACAAGATCGTCGGCGTCCTTCTTGACGTGCGCGCACGCCAAGATGACGGAGGGGGCCGATATTTACAACGCAATCTCGACGGACCAGATTTATGCTCAGCGAGCAGGGCAAGACACCCCATTGCCGTCCATCCAGCTGTGTATCGAGGATGTTGGTTCTCTGACGGGGGCCTGTGGTTACGGCTACAGCTGTGTATATGCCAATACGATTTCGTGGTCCTCGCCGACGACACCGTTACCGATGGAACGGGACCCGCGCGTTGCCTTTGAGCGTATGTTTGGCGACGGTTCGACACCGGAGCAGCGACGGCTCCGCCGACAGGACAATGCCAGCATTCTGGATTCGATTGTCGAAAAGATTGATGACTTAAAGTTGGGCCTTGGTGCGACTGACCGTGCGAGGCTCAGCGATTATCTTGAGGATGTGCGGGAAATCGAACGACGCATTCAACGAGTGGAGGCGACGAATGCGTCGGCAGTGACGCGTGATTTGCCGGCCGCACCCATCGGAGTACCGGATCGTTGGACCGAGCATGTGAAGCTAATGTTCGATTTACAAGTGCTCGCGTTCATGACGGATGTAACGCGGGTGTCGGCTTTCAAGATGGGTCGAGATGTGAGTTCGCGTGTCTTTACGGAGGCTGGCATCGAGACACCATTCCATGCGCTCTCACATCACGGGAATCGTCCCGAGCAACTTGCACAGTTCGCGAAGCTCAATGCGTTTCACGTTGAACAGGTCGAGTACTTCATCCGTCGTCTGCGTGAGACACCGGATGGTGACGGCAACCTGCTCGATCACTCAGTGGTGTTATACGGCAGTCCGATGGGTGATGGCAGCGTACATAACCATCTCCGAGTACCTTTATTTTTTGCTGGGCATGGAAATGGCCAGTTAAAAGGTAATCAACATCTGCTGTGTCCGGACGGGACACCGATGGCGAATGCTTTGCTGACAGTGTTGCGTCGCATGGGTGTCGACATCGACAGTATTGGTGACAGTACGGGTGAACTCGAAATTTAGTTGGAACCAGTGATGACACTGACGGTAACGGCACGTTTGTTCGTCGGAGGTCTCGCCACGCTCTTGTGGTGGACCGTTCAGACTCCGCTCATCGCGGCGGAGACCCCACTGGCTGATGCGGCGATGGAGGGCGATCTCGAACAGGTGCGGCAGTTGATTGCTGAGGATGCCGAACTCAACGTTGCCCAAGGTGACGGTATGACGGCGCTTCATTGGGCGGCGTTTCACAATGATCTCGAGTTGGCCGATGCGTTGCTCGAAGCGGACGCCGATGTGGGTGTCACGACGCGTGTTGGAGCGTTGACACCACTTTGGTTTGCTGCGACGAACGGTAGCGCTGAGATGGTCGACCGGTTACTCACGACGGAAGCTGACGTTAATGCAGCTACCGCCACGGGTGCGACACCGTTGATGGCAGCCGCCCTGTCTGGGAGTGTTGAGGCGATAGATGTTTTGGTTGCGCGCGGTGCATTCTTGAATAGTCGTGAAACCGAGAATGGTCAAACCGCACTCATGTTTGCAGCTTGGGAAAATCGACCAGAAGCCATCCGAGCGCTTGTGCGTCATGGTGCGCACGTTGGGATAACCTCTTTGGTTACGTCCATGATTGAACCGCGGCTGGACGAGTACGGCAACCCTGTTCCGCAGCGTCGCCGGCGGGTGCCAGGTGGGAATTCGGTCATGGGAGGGATGACGGCATTACTGTTTGCCGCACGGGATGGTCACCAGGCAGCGGCACGCGCGCTGCTAGACGTAGGCGCAGATGTCGACCAAGTCAGTGGTGGTGATGGCAGCAGTCCGATGGTGATTGCGATTGCGAATGGCCACTACACGGTGGCGCAAATGCTTCTTGACCACGGTGCAGACCCAAACTTGGTCAACATTGATGGCCTGGGTCCAGTCTATGCCACTGTCAATATGCGGTTTGCTCCGGTGTCATGGGCGCCGAATCCACCAACGGCGCAGGAAACCGTTGATTCCCTTTCGCTGTTGCGGGATTTACTTCAACACGGCGCGGATCCAGATGCCAGAATTGCACGCAAATTATGGTTTAGCCCGACGTCCCACGACCGTGGTTGGGTAGATGCGAGTGGCGCGACAGCCTTCTGGCGCGCGGCGCAATCCAGTGACGTGGAGGCCATGCAAATCTTGGTTGAGGCTGGTGCTGACCCGCTAGTGGCGACTTATGGTGGAACCACGCCGCTCATGGTTGCTGCTGGAATCGGTTGGGCAGGCAACTTTACGCAGAACGCACCGGGCGCTTTCATGGACGCGATTCGGTATTGTCTCGAATTGGGCGCGGACGTTAATGCCATCGACGCTAAGGGGTTCACTGCGTTGCACGGTGCGGCCGGCCGGGGTGACAGCGAGATGGCTCGCTATCTTCTCGAAAGCGGTGCCCGCGTTGACGCCATCAACTACGATGGTAATTCGCCTGCTGATATGGCTTTTGGTCCTTCAAGATTCTTTATCCCTAAACCCGAAACCGTAGATTTACTTGTTGCGATGGGTTCGCCGTTTCAGGATAACTGCCGGTCCGATCAATGTGTCGACGGTAAATTTTTTGGTGGAACGGGTATTGTGGCACCGAAGTAAATTCATTTCCTCCTGGACGACTTTCATTGCTTCGACACTGTTGGCGGTAAGGTCGCAGCTTGTTTGGAGTCGCTCGATACGCTCGCTCGCAGTTTTGATGGTCTTTGCCGTGGCTGTGGCAGTCCCATCAATAAGTGGTGCTCAGGAGGATGACGAACCTAGTGGGTGGGGGAATACGGCTGAATTGAGTCTAGTTGTTACTGAGGGAAATGCCGAAACGCAAACATTCGGCTTTAAGAATACCTTGCGTCGAACATGGGATTCCGCTCGGTTGCGCGTCCGGTTTGACGGTGTGCGTTCTAAGACCGCAGACGAAAGGTTTTTACTAGTAAACCCAGGTATTCGGTTTCCGGTAGGTGGAAGGCCCGTGACAAGCGACACGAGGGTTGTCACACCATCGGTTGAGCCGGACGTGGAGCAGTATTTCATTGAAGGGCGTTTTGATAAGAATATTACCGAGCGATTTTTTTGGAACACTGGTGCAGGCTGGGACCGCAATAACGACGCGGGTATTCTGAATCGCTATGTGCTGTTTGGTGGTGTGGGTAATGTTTGGTTTAACGACGATGACTTATCTTTTTCGACTACCTACGGTTTGAGTTATACGGATCGAGAGGAGAAGGACCCTGATCCGAATAAGAATGATGTTTTTGGGGGACTACGCTTTAATTCGGATTATGCACAGCGCTTAGGTTCGGTGACGTTGTTCGATAGTGATGTTATCGTGAACTTGAGTCTTGCCGAGGCCTCTGATTATTCGATAAACATGACAAATGCTGTTGGCATTGAGATCACGGAAGCGTTAGCCCTGCGGGTGAGTTTGCAGTTTCTTTATGAAAACGAGCCAGCATTGGAAGACGTGAGTCTTCTAGCCTTGGTAAAGTTAATCGAACCAGTAAGCACGCAGGAGCAACAGGGAAGCCTTTTCGAGACGGTGTCTGTCGGGGGCATCCGTCTTGACCTTGGGGATGGCAAGATTCGGAAGAACGGTCTTGATACGATTCTTCGGACCGCATTGGTCATTAGTTTCTGAGATAGGCGTTATGCAACGAACGATACTTGCCGGACTACTAGCCATCCTCGTGGTTTGGGTGAACACCGTGCCAGTTGCTCCGCGCGCGGCTCTCCCCGTGTTGTCGGTTGATGACCATGCGGATTGCGATGCGCTTTCTTTAGTCAGTAACTTAACGATCACACATGCCGGTCTCGCTGAGACTGAAAGTGGTGTGGCGTATTGTTATGTGAAGGGTATCCTTGCCCCCGCCATTCAATTTCATGTCCAACTGCCGTTACCTGAGCATTGGAATGGTCGGTTCCTCAAATGGGGAGATGGTGGCAAGGATGGTGACCTTGACTTCGCGGATCATCGGGTTTCCGCTGGGTATGCCGTCGCGAACAGTAATACGGGTCACGATAGTGGCGCGGAACCAGGTTCATCGTTTGCCTACGACAACCGGCAGGCGGAAAGAGATTTTGGATATCGTGCGGTTCACTTAACTACTGTAGCCGCAAAGACTTTGATTCGTAGTTATTATGATGAGTCACCGAGATATTCCTATTTTGAGGGCTGTTCCACGGGTGGACGTCAAGGTTTGATGGAGGCGCAACGTTATCCAGATGATTTTGATGGCATTGTGGCTGGTGCACCAGCGAATCATTACCAAGAGATGAACGCGGTACGCGTTTGGTTGTTACAACGCATGTTCAGAGATAATTTTTCTGGTGTGTTGGCGTTCGATAGCGATGCGGATGGGAGGTTTGACAGCGTTCGGAAACTCGACCTTCTTGCCGAAACGGTGCTGAATGTTTGTGACAGCCTTGATGGTATTACCGATGGGGTTATTGAGGACCCAACACAGTGTCAATTTGATCCAGAGCAGCATCTTGCTGCGTACAAATGTAGTGACGACGTTGATGCTGATGAATGTTTCACGACCGCACAGATTCAGACCATAAAAGATTTTTACTCGGGACCTCGTGACTGGCAGGGACGTACAATCTATGCGGGCAAGCCGGTTGGTTCAGAACGCCAATGGGCAGGTTTGTTTATTCCTTATACCGGGAACAATTTCGCTCCAGGTGCCGTTGGTCTTGGTGGAGACCATCTCAATTACCTTTTTTATGAAGAGGACCCCGGCGTAGCACCCGGAGACCTCCTTGATACGTCCGTTGAACCGTCGCGGGATGTCGTGCCGCCTGAATGGGCTTGGTGGAACTTCGATATTGAGGATGTAGCTGCGGGTAAAGGCGATGTGATGAAAGAAATCACGGACGCGGTTAACCCTGATCTCACACGGTTTTTAGTTCGAAATGACGGCAAATTAATTCTCTATCACGGATGGTCTGACGCCTTGGTAGTGCCCCAGCCGACGCTTGAGTATTACGAAGACGTCATTGACACGACCTTCCGAGGTGATACCGACTTGGCGCGAGACTATGCAAGGTTGTTTATGGCGCCAGGGATGAA
Source organism: uncultured Vicinamibacteraceae bacterium (assembly GCA_964507425.1). Taxonomy (GTDB): domain Bacteria; phylum Acidobacteriota; class Vicinamibacteria; order Vicinamibacterales; family UBA8438; genus DTWD01. Next base: position 2,177 of record CAZDQD010000052.1, on the reverse strand, counting down.
TCATTGCCGTGGCGGTGCTGGTCCAAACACGTGGGACAAACTAGAGCCGCTCGTAGATTGGGTCGAGCATGACCGTGCTCCAGAGTTTCTTCGGGCTACGCATTCAACCGACGGTGTCGTGGATAATGAACGACTCATCTGTGCGCATCCGGCGCAATCTGTTTACAACGGGCCAGCCGCAGGGATTCAGAACGCGCGTAATTGGCGTTTCGAGAATTTCGGTTGCCAGCTTGAACCGTGATGGTTTGATTTTGATTTGGCTTTTAGCCGTATACGAGTCCGACGTCGTTCGACTCTCGGGCATGCCCTGTTTTAATTTTTTTGTGAGGAATTATGACTACAGAACTGCATGACAAGGGATTACAGATTCGAAGGCGCGTGTTAGGCGACGACTATGTCGATCGTGCGTTGGCTGGTAACGATAGCTTTAATGCTGAGTTTCAGGAGCTTGTTACTGAGTACTGCTGGGGGAAGGTGTGGGGAAGGTCCGTGCTTAGTGACCAGCAACGGAGTCTGAATAATTTAGCGATGACGGCGGCGCTTAATCGCGGTGAAGAGTTCAAGATTCATGTGCGGGGTGCGCTACGCAACGGATGCACGCTCGACGAAATTCGAGACACGTTGTTGCAAGTGGCCGTGTACTGTGGCATTCCTGCTGGTGTCGAAGCGTTCAGACGGGCACGGGAAGTATTCCAGGCGGAGGGGGTAGTACCGGAACCCCAGACTGAGTCGACGTGATTACGTGAATTTAAGGCGTCGCCTTTGGGGGCGAGTTCGCGGATACATGTTTGGGAACGATGGGGGACGTTCTTACTCAGGAACATAGGCTGGAGCAGGGCCGCTGAATTGGACCGACTCATTTCCGGAAGGTGCACTCCCAAACATTCGCGCCGAGGCCTCGCTAACTTGAGGTGCCGTCTCACTTGTGAAAATCAACCAATCAGAAACCGTGCCCGGTTCTAGAAGTCCCATTCTGAGTTCCTCAATGGTCGAGACGTTTTCAGCGAAGGCACTTTCTTCAAGGGCACGCCATTCAACACGTACTTGAGTGTCGCCTTTGTTTGTCAATCTATAGCGATATTCATAACCGGTGCCTGTTGCTGAGACTTCCGATTCAAAAACAACATTGACGTAGTACCAGAGTTCATATTCGACGTCGAATGCCCGCGTTCCAAGGGTGGTGACGAGAGGTTCTTGGCCGGCGTTCTGGGTCACTGCTGGGAGTGCGCCGGTCGATACAGTGCCGATGATGAGGAAGACTAGCGCGCAACACCGCGCGGTAGCGGTCCGGACTCTACTGGATTCCATCGGTTGAATTGTACCCCGTGCAGACTCTGGTCACGGCACGTGCGTGTTTGCGCACGAAACTGAATACTGGCCTGTACGTCAGCTTAGGGTTGTTTTCGAAATATCTTGAAAAATCGTCGACGTTGCTTATTGCTATAGCGGCTTCTGACATTGCGACATCAATTGAGGTTCTGTAGGCTTCGGTGACGGTCTGGCTTTCACATCATGGTAGTGACTGGTAGAAACAAGAGGTTGCGAACGGTAGTAGTTGCGGGTGCATGGTTCGTTACGGTGTGCATCCTGGCTGTGTGTGGCGAACGTGTTTCCTTGGCTCAGTCGAGTGACCCTGTCGTTATCGTTCCGTTTGCCAATTTAAGTCGGCAGGTATCTGACACGTGGATTGGCACTGGTATTGCACAAACCATTGTGGCGGAGCTCCGAGAACGTGATGTGGCGCTGCGTGCGGTTACGCCGGCAGTTTTACCATCTGGTAGTGATGTCTCTGACGACATGGTGGCTAGGGCGGTCGGCCGCCAGGTTGGTGCTCGCTGGGTGGTGACGGGAGCATACCAACGTGTTGGGAACTTCTTACGTGTCACGGCGAGATTGATTGAGGTTGAGACAGGTGATGTACGGGAAAGCGTCAAGGTTGATGGAGCGATGGCGGACCTGTTCCAGGTCCAAGACCAGATTGCGGAGACCTTTCAGACGGCCCTTTTGACATTGGGGCAAGTTGCGCCACAGGTAGCAGCCGATCAAGAACCATCTGACCGACGTCAAATGACTTCGTCGGATCGAGAACCAGCTGGACTTCTCACTACGCCAGTGATGTCTGACCGTCCTACAGTTGTGATTCAGCCGACGAGCGAGCCTCCGCGGATTGATGGCCG
>CAZDQD010000051.1:0-3819 GCA_964507425.1 uncultured Vicinamibacteraceae bacterium | reverse complement strand
ATAGCTGCCGCTGGTCCCGCAGGCATAATTCTTTCGGGCGGTCCGTCAAGCCTATCAACTGCAGATTCTCCTCGGTGCGATCCGAACATTTTTAGTTGCGGTATACCTTTACTTGGCATTTGTTACGGCATGCAGGCTATGTCTGACGCGCTGGGAGGACGCGTCAGACCGGCTTTAGAACGTGAATATGGGCACGCTACGATTTCGATTCTCCAGGAATCAGATTTGCTAGCTGGTCTGCCCACAGACCTCCGCGTTTGGGCCAGTCACGGCGATCTCGTAGAGGTTGCGCCACCAGGCTTTGAGATACTCGCGACGAGTCCAAATGCTCCCGTTGTTGGAATCGCAAATTCAGACAAAAGGCTCTATGGGCTTCTCTTTCATCCAGAAGTAGCGCACACCGAACACGGGACGAAAATCTTAGATAATTTTGCTGATATCTTTGATTGCCAACATGACTGGACCATGGAATCGTTTGTGAATGATGCGATTGCCCGTATTGACAGTCAGGTAGGCTCTAAGGGAAAAGTCGTCTGCGGCCTCAGCGGTGGAGTCGATTCAACGGTTGCGGCTTTGTTAATTCATCGTGCTATCGGAGATCGACTTACTTGTATCTTCGTTGACAACGGGCTGTTGCGTCTAAATGAGGCAGACCAAATAGTTGAACGTTTTTCGGAACGAATGAATCTCCCCTTAGTCTTTGAGGACGCCACGGGTCAGTTTCTAGATAGACTGAACCAAGTTACAGAGCCCGAACAGAAACGAAAGATCATAGGAGCAACATTTATCGAGGTGTTTGAGGCCGTTGCAAGCCGACTCGGTGAATTTGAATTTTTAGCACAAGGCACTCTGTATCCTGACGTAATCGAAAGCACATCGGTCGTTGGACCTTCAGCGGCCATTAAGAGCCATCACAACGTCGGCGGACTTCCAGATGACCTCCAATTTACATTGGTCGAACCGCTGCGAGAGTTATTCAAAGATGAAGTGAGAGCTGTTGGTCTTGAACTGGGCCTGGACGATGAGTTCGTTTGGCGCCAACCTTTTCCAGGACCTGGTCTAGCGGTTCGTATTCTAGGTGAGGTAACAAAAGATCGTCTCCAACTTCTTCGACTGGCAGATGCCATTGTGGCTGAAGAAATTCGTTCCTCCGGACATTATCGAAAACTATGGCAGTCGTTTGCAGTCCTTTTACCCATAAGGAGTGTTGGTGTTATGGGAGATGAGCGGACTTACGAGTACACCGTAGCGGTCCGAGCTGTTGAAAGCCGCGATGGAATGACTGCGGATTGGGCACGTTTGCCAGATTCTCTTCTATCGACGATGTCAAATCGCATCGTGAACGAGGTAAAAGGGATAAACAGAGTGGTTTACGACATTAGCTCGAAGCCACCATCCACGATCGAATGGGAGTAATTGATGTGGACAATGACAGCACCGACATTTCTTATAGCAACCGGGATTCGAAGATAGTCATCCCGGAGACACACATAAAAGAAGAGCATTAACGGGATGCCAGAGTTCGTTCACCTCCATTTGCATACTGAATTCTCTCTGCTTGACGGAGCGTGCCGCATTGGCGAGATGCTCGATGCCGTATCGGCGCAGAAGATGAACGCCGTGGCAATCACTGAACATGGAAATCTATTTTCAGCGATAACCTTTCACGACGAGGCGAGAAAACGTGGTGTAAAACCGATCATTGGCTGTGAGGTCTACGTTGCGCCCGGTCGTCGCCAAGATAGAACTGCCGTTTTAGGCGAAACGCAGAATCATCTCGTCTTACTGGCGAGCAATCAAGAGGGTTATCACAACCTCATCAAACTTGTTTCGGCCGGGTACACCGAGGGTTACTATTACAAGCCGAGAATCGACAAAGAACTCTTGGCAAGCCACAGTAATGGATTGATCGGCCTAAGCAGTTGTTTGAAAGGCGAGGTCGCAACTCATCTGCGCAAAGAGCACGCGAAGCAGGCCGGCGACGCGGCCGCTAGCTTCAACGACATCCTTGGTAAAGGCAATTTTTTTCTTGAAATGCAATATCAAGGAATAGACGAGCAGCGCATTGTCAATACTGGTTTACTCCCAATCGCTGCCGATCAAAACATTCCACTGGTATGTACAAATGATGTTCACTATCTCCGGCAATCTGACCACCGTCCACACGATATTCTTCTATGTATAGGAACTGGAAAGACAGTTACCGATGAAAATCGCCTGCGATACCACGGCGACCAGTTCTACCTCAAGACACCGGCAGAAATGGCAGCGATTTTTGCTGATCACCCAAACGCTCTCACAAATACCGTTGCCATCGCCGAGCGGTGCAATTTGGACCTGTCAGACAAGTCGCATCATTTGCCCAATTTTTCCGTGCCAGAGCCGTATACGCTCGATGAGTATTTTTCAAAAATTGCTAAGGAAGGCTTTTCAAAACGACGACTAAAACTGGATGAATTAAGCGACCGAGGCGACCTTGATAATGATTTGACCGCCTATGAAGACCGTCTCGATTACGAGATTAAGATGATCCAACGTATGGGTTATTCCGGATACTTCCTGATTGTTTGGGATTTTATTCGGTATGCCCGACAACACAATATACCCGTTGGACCAGGAAGAGGCTCAGCAGCAGGGAGTCTGGTCGCGTACTGTCTAGAGATTACGGATGTCGATCCACTTGAATTTGATTTAATTTTTGAACGTTTCCTTAACCCGGAGCGAGTCTCGCTGCCAGACATAGACATTGACTTTTGCGAACGGCGTCGAGGAGAAGTCATTGAATATGTCACGCGGAAATATGGACGCGAGAACGTGGCTCAAATTATCACGTTCGGCACGATGAAGGCGAGAGCTGCAGTGCGCGACGTTGGTAGGACGCTTGGCATGACGTATGCCGAAGTCGATCGAGTCGCAAAGCAGATCCCGCAAACGCTCGACATGAGCCTCGATAAGGCGCTCAAAGAAAGTTCTACACTCAAAGAAATGGAGCAATCGGAACCTAAAGTTAGCGAGCTGCTCGAGTTGGCTCGCCGCCTTGAAGGGGTCACGCGACATGCTTCGGTTCATGCCGCCGGCGTCGTGATCGCTCCGAAAGCCATTACTGAATTTGCGCCACTCTATAAAACTTCGAAGGATGAAATCACAACGCAATGGGCAATGAAGGAAGTCGAGCGGGTTGGTCTACTAAAAATGGACTTTCTCGGTCTGAGCACTTTGACTTTACTTCAAGATGCCATTGACTACATCCGAGACACCCAGGATGTCGACATCAACTTAGAAGAGATTCCACTGGATGATCCCAAGACATATAAGTTATTTGCGGAAGGGCAAACACTTGGTATTTTTCAGTTTGAGAGTTCCGGAATGCGAGACACGTTACGAAAAGCGAAGCCTCAGCGTTTCGATGATCTCATTGCGTTGAACGCACTCTATAGGCCTGGTCCTCTTCGGGGTGGTGTTATTGATGACTTCATAGCAAGAAAACACGGTAAAACTGAAATCAAATATACCGTTCCCCAGTTAGAGCCAGTCTTAAAAGACACATACGGCGTGATCGCGTATCAGGAACAAGTGATGCGTATTGCCAGCGATCTTGGTGGATTCACAATGGGGGAAGCTGATGTGCTACGCAAAGCTATGGGAAAGAAAGACGCGAGGGTCATGGAGGCCCAACGCGAAAAATTTATTGCGGGCGCTGTCGATAGAGAATTGCCAAAACGAAAAGCAACAAAAATATTCGACCTCATGGAATATTTTGCGGGCTATGGCTTCAATAAAAGCCATTCGACGGCCTATGCATTATTGGCATACCAAACC